>JAGLQT010000138.1 GCA_023136715.1 Gammaproteobacteria bacterium
TCATTCGTTCTGTCACTTTCTTTATATAACGACGAGTTTCAGCATACGGTAGATTACTGCGTAAATACTGATATACCTCTGCTGAGCTACGTCGATTAATTTCTCGCAGGGCTGCCTGCTTGTAATCATTGTATTTTCGATACTGGCTGAGACTATAACTACTACCGACAAAAGTTCTAAACACATTACCCGCACCGGTGTTATAAGCAGCAATAGTAGCCAGCATGCGTGACTCTTCATTCTTAATACCACCCAGATAGCCGCTATTAATACGACGGAGATAAGCCGCGCCTAAACGCACATTGTTCTCAGGATTGTACAAATAGGTATCACTCACAACCTTGTCTTTCTTATAGACATAACGGTAAGCATCACGCGCACCACTGGTTGGCACCAACTGCATCAAACCAAAAGCCGGTGCAGCAGAACGTGCCGTAGGGTTAAACATACTCTCTGTTTCCATCACAGCAAACACGACCTCAGACGGAACTCGAAATTCAGTGGAATACTTATTCACCAGCGGCTGGAATTTAACAGCACGAACACGAATATGGTCCGGCACCAGCTTTAACTGTGTCTGATAAACCACGCGCGTCTTACCGTCATCGCCCTTCAAAGTCTTTTTGCTAGCACCGGCTGCGGCAGCACTCGCCAGAGATGGATAATCATCCTGGCTGGCAGCAGCCCCATCAGGCAGACTAATTTGTCCCGCCAACACATCTTTTCCCGAGGGTTGTGATACTGGTTGCTGGGCAATTTGTTGCATGGGTCGTTTATCATCACCCTGCTTCATCGCTTTCACCAAAGCCTGCTCAAGCTGCTTCCTGGCTTGCTCATCATCGACACGCTGCGTACTCGGCAATGCAATCTCAACTTCGACTACACCCTGTTCAAAATCCACCACACTGCGCTGGTTAAGCTTATCAATGTAACTTACCCAACGTTTGCTACCAGGCATCTTATTATCCTTACCCCATACCGCGCCCGTTTTACGCCTGTATTCCTTAAAGGCGGCATCAATCTCAGCCTTGTACAACTCAAACTCATCTTTAGCCTGCTTGAAATCCGATTGCTGCTGATTCTTCCAGTCCTGAAAACCGGCAGCATAACTGGCCGTAACGACAAAGAAACTCGCAACAAGCATGCACAGATATTGACTCAATGATTTTGATAAACGCATAACGACCAGTTCCCTAAATAGCAGTAAAACAACAACAAGAATTTTAAGCTAAACAGCTCATACATAACGTAGTAATGGTTCACGTTTTAAGGTTTCATCGTGCAATCGCCAATCAGGCACAAAACGATCCATATACGCCTTGAAATTCTTATTATGATAACGCTCGAGCAAATGCACCATTTCATGCACCAGCACATACTCCAGGCAGGCCATCGGCTTTTTCATCAACTCCAGATTCAACCAGATACGACGAGCACCAATATTGCAGGTCCCCCACCGGGTTTTCATTTTCTTAATACCCCAGTCATCCACCTGAACACCAATAATCGGCTCCCATTTTTGAATCAGCTCGGGAATCATGGTCTTAATTTCCTGACGATACCAATCACTCAAAATCAATGCCCGTTTATCCACACAGGTTCCCGGCCGTACATAAAGCAACAGCGCCGAATTATTTTTCAGCATCACCTCGTGCTTGCCCTTTCGCTCTATCACCTCTAATGGGTACGACTCACCCAAATAGTAATGGCTTTCGCCTGAAACCATTTCACAGGGCACGACCGGCGGCAGCTTGGCCAGACGAACTTGCTGCTTTCTAATCCAGCCAAACCGATCCAGCACAGCAGAACGAATTCCATCATCACTGACATACATAGGCGCAGTAACACGCACGCGACCATCTGGCGGATACACCCGCAAATGAAGATTCTTGATCTTCTTGCGAATAATCTGCACATCAATGTCATCAACGACTATTTGGAGGGATTTACTCACTATCGTTTATCAGCGCTAGCACAGCATCAAGTAAGGCATGTAATTCAACTTAATAAAATCTAGTTTTTACTATCAAGCATCGACTTAAGATCAGCAAAGGGGTTAAAAGTAGCATCATCACTCTTACCATCATCACTGGAAGTATTTCCCTGATGCGCCTCCTCCTGCCGTTGATGCTCATTATCATGGCAATACAAACACAGCAACTCCCAGTTACTACCATCGCCGGGATTATTATCGTGATTATGGTCGCGATGGTGCACCGTCAACTCATGCAGGTTCTTGCGATCAAACTCACGACAGCAGCGACCACAAATATGCGGATACATCTTAATCGCCTGTTCGCGATAACCCAGCTCACGCTTATCGCTGGCACGTCGCGCGTCAGCCACGGCATGATCAAATTTATTTTTCGAATTCACACTATCGCCTCTACACTGTAATTAACATAAAAAATAACATCAACACTAAAGCCCCTCAATCTCATATGTCACCCGCAGGGTATAACTTTCACCCGCTTGAATACTAACGGTATCATCAGCCGCATTCGCAGATTCAACACACAACATTTTAAGATATCCATCCGCGCCCAAATCACCCATTTTATCGGCCACGGCCTTCCAGGGGTTCCACACTACCGTTGACTGGCTACCCTGTTTTTTGATGAGGATCTTTCTTATATTGTCATCAATAACAACATCATCCGGCGTTCCTAAATACACACGGTCAACTTCGGTGCTGATAGTCACAGGGCCAGCTTGTATTTTACGTTTAAAACCTTCCGTTTTATCGAGATAATCTTTACCTTCCAGGCCCAGCACGCTAACGTGACTCACATCATCCACTTCAAAATAAGTATGCAAGGCCTGACCAATGGTGATGGCCTGATCACTATGATTTAAGGTAGTGAGTTCCATCGTTAGGGTTTTACCAATAATTAAACGATATTCGGCCGTCGTCGGCAAAGGCCACATCTTCTGACTGATTTTGTCGAGCTGGCGTGTGTCCAGCTGAAAAGTAATTTGTGTTTCATCTGCGGATACTGCCTCAGTGCTCATCACCTGCCACAACACAGTACGGGCAAAACCATGTGCAGGATAAGCGGCATTATCCTCATGCGGCCCAAACCACGGCCAGCAAATCGGAATACCACCACGTACCGACTTACCCTCAGCAAAACTGGCCTCATTCGATAACCAGATAACATCACCCTCACCGGCAGGAATCCAGCTTAGAACATGTGCGCCTTGCAGGCTAATAGTCGCACGCGACTGATCATTTTTAATTTCAACCACAGGAATATTTCCCTTACCGGTTTTAAAAACAAGGCTGTGATATTCATTCGCGAATGAAAAGTCTTTATTTAACTGCTCTATATCAGGTGTAATCATTCTTCATATACCGCTAATTTAAATTTTTATTTGCCTTCACACAAAACATAATAAAAAACGCATCCCAATTATCATAACCCTCGACATCATCGATATCACTCAAATCATTTTGGCCTTTTAAATACTCAAGGGATTTTTGTATCTGCTCATCCTCAACGCCATTTAACTTAATCAAATTAATAGCTGGCTCAGAAGGTGACCACTCGCTTAATAGTTTGCTCATATTTTTATATTTTTAAATAGATACGGCCTAACTGCCAAACTCATCATCCATAGTATTGATAATACCCTTCATTACAGCAATAAAATGATCAATGCCCGGCTGATCATTTTCTTTACGGCATGCATTCATGGCAGAAATCGCGGTATTAATCGCAGCATGATAATTGCCCTTATCAACAAAGTCCTGAATAAATTTGGTTTCTGACTCGATGTTCATTTTTCATCACCCCAATTCTCATTTATCACCGTACCCTGTCCACTTACCAATCCTACTCACTGCGTTTCAAAAAAGAAGCCAGAGAAACAAAAACACTCACCAGTAGAAGGCAAACAGAAAACAACATCAGCGCCTCGGCCATGGTAATGCCGAAAACAAGTTCTGGTGTATAACCACAGGAGGTTTCAACGTAGTACACCGACGGCAACCACTGATCAATCGCAAACCAGTCAGGCAAACCTAGCTCAAAGCCGCAATCGCCAAAGACAAAACCACGTTCAGTGCCAAGCAATTGATAACAACGCTCAACAAGGCCAACCGCGACCAGCACAAGCGATACGTGCGCTATAGAATTCATCACATTATTCTGCCGCACAAGCAAACCAGCGAAAGACACCAGCACTAACAACGACACCCACAAACGTATCTGTATACACAAAAGACAGGGACGTTCACCCAGCACATGCTGATAAATCAGTGCAACGCCCAATAAAGTAATACCCGCAGCCAGTGCCAGACCCCAGTACCAGCGACTATGAGAAATGTTTTTCAGCTGTTTGAAGAGTTTTGTAACCATATTTACCACAGGGAATTGTATTAAAGAATTAAACAGTGCTAATTATAAATTGATTTCGCCGCATATCCTAACTATCACACACAGCTATTTAATCAAAATATCGAAACGAGAAATTCACCTTAATCAGCTTAAGGGAAAGCCACAAAAACAACAACGGGAACAGAATCGTCTGCATGGTAAAAATCACAATAAGATCAATAATATGATTAGTCAGACTTTCCACTTCCTGCTTTAGTTCCTCAACACGCTTATCCACATCAAAAGTATCAATCGTAGAATTGATATTCTGCGTCAGCGCTTGATACCAGCTTAACTCCTCGCTCTCATTACGCGCCGTTGCGCCCTCCTTGCTAAGCTCCGTAATCGTCTTATCCGAATACTCCAGCTGCTGTGTCGACTCAACGTACATCGGCTCAAGGAAGGCGGTATACATGCCTTCACTGGTCACCGCCATCACCGGTATAAAAAACCGAAGGATGATAAGAAGCGCCGCAACGCGATACAAAATATTCTTAATCTGAACTGGTGCCTCATATTTATTCCAGACAAACAGCACCATCAAAAACAGCGAAGCCGTCACTACCGTGGAAAAATAAAACGAAGAAAATATATTTAATAAAATAGACTGGATACCCAGCGAGATCGTACAGATCAACATGATCCACGAGAATCGCTCAATCAAATCATTGGCCGGATCTAAAATTTGCCCTGGCGTTAGTATCACCCCAACTCCCGCTGGTTCCAGCGCCACCTCTGTGCCCTGCACAATAGAAATCGCGCCATTCAGACCCTTGGCAATCGCAAATGAAACCAGGGAACGTTCGAAGCCCTCATCGGTGTATTGCTCACCGTAATTATCGAAAGTTTTAGAGACCGAAAAGAAAGCCAGTAACAGCAATAACAGAGTAATGAGGATTTTTGGATAGTTGGTTTTGATGAAGTTCATTGCCAGTTCCACCTAGTGCGTTAAGCCGCTACATTACTTTAATAGATCGACAATAACCTTAACTGCCGAAACGGATCCACTTTAATCATTCGTAGGATTTGAAAAGCACAGCGTGTGCCAAGCCTACGAACGCTAACCTTAAAAATACAATCTAAAACAATGCCACCACTTCACTAGGTTTTGGAGAACCTATTCGCTTATAACCATAATACATCACGGGATACCCGGTAATATCCAATGTTGAAGTCATCGACTTACGTTTAGAAGACTTCTCAACATCAATTTCAAAAAAATCAATATTATTATCATTTAGAGCTGTACGCATTTTCTTACAGTGCGGACACCAATCGGCTCCATACATCACCAGACGTTTTGTACCATCATCGTAAAAATGTTTTTTCATATAAGAATTTTCACTTGACGTTAAAACTGATTTACCATAATTCACTGCCAATGCTGAAACAATCTGGCTCTTATAAGATCCATAGACACGTTCATCCCCCACAATGATATTAGGGAAGGAATTAACAGCACCATACTCTTTCCATAACGCCTGATTGGCATCATTATTATCCAGCGGAAAGATAGAATAATTAATACGACGTTTCTTTAATATCTTAACTGCATCCTTACAAGGCTTACCACATTTGTTATGCACAAAGACCATAGTCAAAGGATTACCCTGCTCATCAAAAGCACCTTTTTTATTCATAAAAGAAAATAATTCAGGTTTTAAATTATAAGCAGCACCAATAAGCACCGCCAGAACAATAAGTATTTTCATGTTTGTCTATCTCTCCGTTTAATTAATGACAATTTTTATGTTTGCTTAATATTAAAACTATTCAACTACAAAAGGTGGGCATTGAAAAACCCTTTGCCTTTCCCAAAATCATCGCTTTTATTTCTCGCGACTCTTATCCGTCAGCGACTTCAGGAAGCTGACGACCTCATCCACCTGCTGATCGGTCAGTTTCTTTTTCATCTGTAACCAGGCCATGGCACGCACAGCGTCTGCTAGCGTAGCAATCTTTCCATCATGAAAATAAGGTGCCGTTAAGGCCACATTACGTAGTGGCGCCACTTTAAACATCATCCGGTCATCATCATCTTTTGAAACCTCATACACCCCTTGGTCAGACTGGTTTTCGTACGGTCTTTTCTTGCCCAGATATTCAAAGGCCTCACCACCCAGCAGCACACCATCATGACACTGCCTGCAATCGAGTTTAATAAACGTCTTCAAGCCCTGCTGTTCAGCCTGAGTCAAAGCGGTCTTATCACCATTCAGGAAATCATCAAAACGGCTGGGGGTGCGTAAAGTTCGCTCAAAGGCAGCGATGGCTTCGGCGATATTCTGGTAAGTCACCGCTGGCTTGCTATCAGGAAATGCCACCGTAAATGCAGCCTGGTATTCAGCAATAGCCTGGATTTTATTCTCAACCGTCTTTTCATCCGGCATACCCATCTCAACGGGATTTAAAATAGGTCCTTTCGCCTGCTCAACCAGATCATCAGCACGACCATCCCAGAACTGGCTACTCTGCCAACCCGCATTCAAAACCGTCGGGCTGTTACGTGTACCCAGCTCACCCCTGGCGCCGGGCGAAGTCGGTAAATTATCCACCCCGGCAAAACCATCTTCCAGACGATGACAACTGGCACAGGACTGAGTATCGTTAATCGATAAACGTTTATCAAAAAAAAGCTTTTTACCCAGAGCAATACGTTCCGCTGTATCGTTTTCAGAACCCGGCATCTTCTCAGGCAAGGGATCGAAATCGCGCAAAGCCCTTTTAAGAAGTCGATCAACATCACCAGCATCCGACGCATAAGACGCATTAACTGACAGAAACAGACCTGCAACTAACAAACAGACAATGGTTTTCATATTAACAACCCATCCTACAAACTTTAACTGGTTACTTATTTGATCAGGAAAACATAAACAGAAAAACCCAACCACGACAACACCAACAAAACCCAGGGCAACTTATTATGTTTAACAATCTCAGTTCCAACTGCGTTATCTGCTGAAGATTCAGCTAACGCCAGTTTCGCCGAGGCTTTATTTAGCTTCTTATCCAGTTCACGTTTCTTTTCGCTTTGCTTCTTCTTATATTGTTCAATGCCTTTTTGTATACCCTGGGCGATCAACTTTGTCTGCTCTTTAGTCTGCCCCGGTTTTTGCCTGCCACGCGCTATGGACATAGCCTCATCTTTTACCTGTTCAGACACTTTGTTTTTCTTGGAATATTTAGCCATAGTTTGTCTTTTTTATAATTTTCAGGTTCACGCATGGTAGCGAAACAATCACTCCAATATCTTTAATTGCTTCTTCAACTCCGAAGGCTCGCCTTTCGGCCATGCGCCAAAAGGATACGCCTGGTAATCGCTGTTAAAAGTAAGGTACTGGATAATTTGATAAATATAGGTAGCTATCGTCTGCCCCAGCTTTAACAAACGTGGATTGGTTTTTCCGGTGAATAATATAAGCAAAAACTGGAAGAACACAACGGCAAACAAAACAACTTCTGCAATGCCATAAAAAAGCGAAAACATCAGCATATACAAACCACGTAACCAGGTAGCTTGCTGCTTGAGGTTTTCTTTAATCTCGTTAGTCATACTTTACACCTCGCACTGAACTTTAACTTGTGTAGAACCAAACAGTCTTTAGTTTAACTACATATTTTTTGAGCTAACCTCATTTATTCTGCAGTAATAATCCTCACTTGTCACCGCCTCCTTAATCATAAAGTCACTCCAATCTACCGTGCTAACCGAGTCTGTTGTGCTTTCAATGTAGAATATTATTGGTCAGTGTGTTTTGCTTTCCTGTTTTTTAAAGCTAGATAGAAAAAATAGGGAGCCACTGCTGACACCAGATGTTTAAGACTATGCCCAGAAAATGCAATTGTGTCGTAGATGATTTGATCTGTTGCTTCAAAAATCTTAGCCAGTAGATAACAGCCAATCATAAGCCAGTAATAATGTGCATGACTATACTGACTTGAAAATAGCCAGAGTATAACCAGAACCAGAATCATTGGTAAAAACTGAACTAGTCCATACATGCGTAAATCACCCGCACCCGCCATCTCTGTCCAGTACCAGTAAACAACAGATACAATACCGATAATAACTAATGGCAAGTAAATCCCCCTCGCCTTATTTTCATCAACATATTCAGCAAAAATTACCGTAAAAAAAGACATGAAAGCCAATGTCATTGGCAAGCGATCCCATAGCAATGTATTGTTATCTGGAAACAAATGATAATATCCAGAACCAAAGCATACTAGACTAACACCGATGCAAAACACGAGGTAAGCATGCTTCAATGAATTAATGATTGCTGGCTGCACTTCTTTGAGAAGAAAAAAACATCCTATTAAACCAAATATGAAATAGGGCAAATTAGATACGACATTGAAAAAATTAGGAATATCAAAAAATGTACGCTGATCTGCAAAGTTGTGATAAGCAGGATCCTGTGGAATGGCGGGAAAGAAAAACACCGAAACAGTGGTGAAAAATGCAATTCCTAGCAGGACAAAGTGTTTCCAGTTCAACGTAGCTTCCTTTTAAAAGTTAAGGGCCGATGATTAACACCGGCCCTTAGTTTATATCATTATTGTCGACGACGTAGTCGCACTGCACACAGCATTGGAAGTAATAACATCAATGAACAGATATTCATGCTGCCACCACCGAAACTTGGGCGGTGATTGTTGAACATCGGTTTGTTATTATCAACACGATATGAAACCGGTGTCTGTTGCAGACGATTCTGTTGAGCCGCATGTTCAATGCTTAAACGTTTTTTATTCGTACGTTTTATGCCGAGCGAATCAAACACTTCATCGCGTACTACCAGCATGGAGGTATAGTCAGTAACCAGACCATATTCAATGCCAAGGTCAGTCACCGCCTGCTTAATATCCGCATCATCACCAAAATTATGAATCTCCTCCATCATGCCCTCAATGGATGCATACGCCCATAAACGCTTAATCTCTGGATTAGCTATTTCAGTAACCGGGAACTCGATTTGAGTACGATACTCTTTTTTAGCGCCCGACACCTTACCGGTTAGGCGAACATCAGCTACACCCTCGCCCCAGTAGTGACCAAACATTACCAGTTGTTGACCACGGTACAGACTGCCAATAGTACTCGGTGTAATATCAGATGTTTTAATACCATCAATAGAAAGCTCAACGCCATGCAGACTCTCGTGCGTTACTTTTTCTGTTGCTTCCAGAATCTTGTCGACAATATCATCACTGTTAGAAATATTCAGGGCAAGTCCACGGTGAGCGCATGAGTGTCCACGAGAACGAAGCAAGTTCATTCTGACCAGGGTTTTTCCGTAGCTAATTAATAAATTTTCAGTATGATTAATCTGGATAAGGAAAATTAAACTCTATCTTTATACCTAATAGCAGGCTCATGAGGAACAAGACAATGCCAAATGAACTCGACCCACGAATTGACCAATGGTATGCCCATCTTGATAAAGGGCAGCGTTTTTACGTCATAGCCTTTGACGAAGAACAAAACACAGTTGAAGTACAGCATTTTGATGCTGACATTGAAGAACTCAGCCTTGATGAATGGCGTGATCTTAATATTGAATTAAGCGAAGAGCCTGAAAACTGGACAGGCGCCCTCGATATTGCAGAAAAAGATGACCTGGGTACCGGCGTAACCGATACTAAGGGTTCAGACTGGACTGAGCCCGGCAAAGATTACCAACCACCCAACAAATAAAACCGGCCAATAAGAGAGGAATAGCTGACATGGCACTCATCCTTAAATCCAGCGCGTTTGAAAATGGTGCAGAGATTCCTGCCAGATACACCTGTGAAGGCGATGATGTCTCACCACCACTGAACTGGGAGGGCGTACCAGAGGACACCCGCAGCCTGGTACTTATACTTGATGATCCAGATGCACCCGATCCAGCAGCACCGAAGATGGTTTGGGTTCACTGGGTGCTGTACAACATCCCACCAGACATAAACAGCCTGGCTGAGCACATCACATCCGCAACGCTACCACCAGGCGTGATCGAGGGCATCAACGACTGGCAACGCCTCGGTTACGGTGGACCCTGCCCACCTACTGGCCGTCACCGCTATTTTCATAAACTGTATGCACTGGATGTTGTGCTTGAAAGATTAAACCAACCAACCAAAGCCGCCGTTGAAGCAGCCATGCAGGGACATGTCATCGCGCAAGCAGAGCTGATCGGTACCTACAAGAAATAAAGTTTTTACTCTGACCACAATTATTCATTTAAATCAAAACGGCATAGGGTAATCGCGCCGAATCTTTTTAATTTTTTCATAAACTTCAGCGGGCAATTCAAGATTAATTGAATCAATATTACTTTTTAATTGCGCCATATTGGTTGCACCAATCAGCGTAGAACTGACAAATGACTGGTCATTAACAAATGCCAGAGCCATCTGACACACATCCAGATTATAGGCATTAGCTAAATCGACATATTCTTTAACAGCCGCATCGGTTTGAGGGTGTATGCGATGCTCAGGCCGAGTTTCAATAGTGATTCGTGCGCCTTCAGGTCGTGCACCATTAAGATATTTACCACTTAACATACCACGACATAAAGGTGACCATGCAAGCAAACCACAGTCCTCATGTAATGCTATTTCACTGAGATCAGGTTCAAAGTGACGACAAATCAAGGAATATTCATTCTGAATAGAAGCCATACGCGGCAGATTATTTTCTTCAGCCAGCCGCAACCATTTAGTCATGCCCCACGCCGTTTCATTAGACAAACCGACATGACGTATTTTCCCCTCCTGAATTAAACCCTGCAGGGTATGCAAAACTTCCAGAAAATTATCCTCTTCAGCCTGCACATCAAAACTGGGTGCGTAGTCCCACACCTGACCAAAATGGTAAGAACCTCGGTTAGGCCAGTGCAATTGATAAAGGTCGATATAATCGGTTTGCAGTCTTTTTAAGCCCCCCTCAACGGCGAGATGAATATTTTTCCTGTCGATAACATTTTCACCACCCCTGATCCACGACAAACCCGGCCCGGCTATTTTTGATGCAAGAATCACCTTGTCACGATTTAATCGTGAAGCAAGCCAGTTTCCAATAATCGTTTCAGTACTACCAAAAGTTTCAGCAGAGGGTGGAATCGCATACATCTCAGCGGTATCAAAAAAATTAACACCTTGCTCAAACGCATAATCCATCTGCTCAAAACCTTCCGCCTGCGTATTTTGCAAACCCCAGGTCATAGTACCAAGACCAATAACACTAATATCCAGACCTGTTCGACCTAATTTTCTGTATTTCATTGAAGCACCTGTTTTTTTCAAATTTATAAATTCAAGTAATTCCTTATTGATTCTTTATCCCTTAGCTTCATTTACTATCTATACAATAATGGTATAGAAAAATATTAGAAACGATTATTCTCTGACCCGTTTCTTCGCTCTCTATTTGAGTACCCGCCGATTCCTTAGTATGCGTATGAATGGTGCCAGCATAAATAGCATGAGGACAACCATCGCTAGTGCTATCTGGCTATAGTTGACTAGCATGATAGCAAGTGCAAAAGCTATTACCATAGACAGGGCGGCATCAATCAGTGCGCTACGAATCAGCTGTTTTCTCACAGCTTCTGCCTCATCGCCAACGATGAATAAAAACAGCACCGGCAGCATGAAATGCAGAGGCGCGTAAAAAACAATGATGATAATCCAGATTATAGTGTCGTCCACAACAGCGCCTTGAGTGATAACAGAAGATTTTCGTTCAGTCGATATATTATGTCATACCCCTTCCCTCCCTATGAAAAAGATCAGGTCAGAGAACAATTCTTTATGAGCAAATAAGCATGAATGCGTCAGTAGTGGCTTAGACTGTTTTGTAATTCGTTTTTGGCTATTTCACGTTCCCTGGCTCGACCTCCGAGTATTGCATCAACAAGTACGAGTAGTTCATATAATTCGGGGGCGTTTTTTATGGCCACTGGCGCTGATTTATACAGGGGCGAAAATGATTCACCTCGCACCTGACCTTCTGCATCGGACCATACGGGCGGAGGTTCGCTGCTTGCTGAAAAACACTTGTCTAACGGCGGAGCTGCGTATGATGTGGGTATGCCGCGATTTAGTTCTCCCTTCTCGGAGACAAAGACGCACTGCAATTCATGGAGTAAAAATTCTTAATATTCACGGCTTCTACAATGGTTATAATCGACCTACTCCTTTATTTTTTAACTGTTACTTTTGGTGTTTTACCCATGAACCCTACTCTACGTTTACCCATTCGTTATTTATTGTGTTGCTGCCTGTTGGCAGCCCCGCTTCCTGTGCTTGCTATGAGTTCAGTACCTGAGGATGTACCTATGGAGCCGGTGGAGACTTTTTCTATTGAGGATGCCAAGACTGGTAAGTATGGCAAGCAATTTGAAGGCCGTGACCCTGAAGCGGATGCACGTGCTGCGCTGGATAAGGGCGATATTCGTTTGCTGGGGTTTGCTTTGCGCGTAACTTCGGTGCCGGGAGTGGCTGCAGCGGACAGGCAGGCGGCGATGGAGGCCTGCGGGGTACGTTTGCTGAAGGGTTTTGGCGATGTAGTTCGCAGGGATGAGGATATGAGCGCACGGCGGCAGGCGCATGAGTATGCTGGGCGGTATAACGCGGTGGTGGTTAAAAGCTGTTTGAAAAAACCATAATCACCTAAGATTTTTTGTCGGCATGGGGATGCCGATCTACGAATAAAACAATTTACTGTAAGTCGGGAACCCTTTCCCGACATTGATGATCACGTCGGCAAGGGGTTGCCGACCTACTAACTACAGACAGATTTTTCGACGGTTTTGGAGTCTAAGCAGAGGTGTAACTAGTAGCATCAACAGCCAGTAGTAGCTGGCTATGCCACCGCCACCCGATGAGATCGCATTTGCCTTCACGTCTAAGGTGTAGAAAGCATCCTTCCCGGAGGTGTCCCATCCATTAACAACCAGGTAATAGGTTTTATCTGCAGTTAAATTTCTAACAATACTTTCAACAAGATTCGTATCGCTATTACTTTCTGCAACTATTACACCTGTCTCATCGAGTAGATATAAATCCAGGTCATGAGTGCCGTAGTTACTCAGCTTAAATGTATAGGTAAGTCGCTCGGCAACAAAGACAAAAAAATCATCCGGATCGAGTATGTTATTTACTGTTCCATTCATGCTCATTGGAAAAGTCAGGTTTTGGGCTTGTGCGGGGAAGTTGTTGGGCTCGATGTCAGCACCTGTACTGCCACCACCAGTTGCGGTTCCGCAGTTATAACTTCCACCAATCAGCGCTGAGGGTAAGCTGCCGCCTGTCGAGCTGTTGATTTCAAAATCAACGTTCGATATATCGAAGAAAATATTGTCTGAGCAGGCCACTTTTATTCTTGCTGTTGTTGTGTCGCCCGGTGTTAGCATCACTGATGCAATGCCGCTATTTGGTGTACTAGCAAGCAGGGTTGTAAAAGTGGCACCGTTATCCTTTGTTAACAGAATGTCGACATTGGCGCAGTTCACTGGTGCGGCGGTGGTGCAGGCGGCGTTCCATTGTATGGATTGTGGCAAGCTAGGTGTCAAGTTAACACTGGTTGTTGGCTGCAGCAGTTCGAACGGCCCTGAGTCACCATCAACGGTAACCAGCATATCGTCTTCATCGACACCACCGCTGCCATCTCGTGCGGTTAATCTAAAACGTAAGGTTCTATTTTCTGTGGGCAGGGTTTCGGCTTTGGCTGCAAGGTCGTCTGGATTATTCCCCAATAAGGTTAACAGCTGCGGGAATGTTCGCTCGGCGGTTGCGACCACCGGTTTAAAAGAACGGAACAGTGCATTGCTACCGTTATCTGTGCCGTGTGTGGCGACGTTAGTGGCTGTACCTACATCCATTTGATCCCACTGGTAGGTGAGATTATTTAAAGGCGTATCAGAATCCGTGGCCGAACCTGTCAAAGCGAAAGCGGTACCACCAGGAATAGTGTAATCCTGTTTGGCATCGGCTAGTGGCGCCTGCTGACTGGCTACCGAAGCGGAACAATCATTGCCATCCTTTGTTCTTGTGTAGTCAATGATCTCTGCGATGCTGCCTGCGTGGAATGTTGCCTCGCTGTAGATGGTCGTATTTTCTGCCTCGCAAATACCCGCGTAAGCCATGATGGTGGTGCCACTACCTGGCTCGAAGGCGGTGGCGGCATTGCGGTTACCAGAACAACTACCGGTAGTACCGTTGAAGCTATGATTCGCGCCCAGTTGATGGCCCAGTTCATGTGCGACTATGTCGATATAAAACGGATCGCCGGTGGTTGGATTGGGGTGGCCAGATACACCCTGTGCTTTATAACCATTCACACAGGCTGCACCTAGTATTGCCAGCCCGCCACCATCAACACTAAAGACGTGTCCAATATCGTATGCGGACGCACCCAGGCTGCTATCAAGTTCCGCCTGGTTTTCATCGAGTAACAGCGAGGGGTTGGTTGGATCGCTATAGGGGTCGGTCGCTGGATTGGTAAAAATCACCTGATCATTATTGGCGACGAGAATAAAACGAATGGCGAGGTCACGTTCGACTATTTCGTTGATGCGAGTTATTGCCATGACGATTTTGGCCTGCGTATTCGCCACATTGCCACCCGCCACTGTCTGGCTATATTCACCGGTTGTCGCGACTGCGAGGCGGTAACTGATGAAGTCACCCTGGCCGGTATGCGCCGCCGTTACAAAATCTGCATTTTTGAATTCGGCCACCGGGCTTTCTGCGACTGTTTTAGGTTTCAGACCGCAGGAAAATTCTCTGGGCGTAATAGCCGCATAATCGCGTTTGTAGTAACTGTAATATTCCTGCTGGGTGGAGGCTGATACGGGATCGATAAGCACATCACCTTCGGCGGTGTGCAGATAAGCATGAAAGCCTTTGCCACCTGTACCCAGAGCGCCGGTGACGGTTGGATCATTGGCGGCGACCACTTTATAAGTTTTGATTTGTGGATATTTGGCCGCCAGTTCTGGAGCCATCACGGATGATTCGACAACATTAAATGTTTGCAGGCCGCCATAGGGCATCGGCAAATCTATTTGCGCTGCATTGAGCTGTTTCTGGACCACGCCGTTGGTTAAAACATTGGCGGCCGCGAGTGTTAATTTCAGTTGTGTGTAATCAACCGAGACACGTCGTGAATTACTGTGTGGATTTGAATTTAATGATTTGGCCTGGATAGAAAGTGCTGAGGTATCCATTGCATTTTTATCTGCAACGGGCACATCAGACCACAGCGGTTGCGCCATCAAAGATTGAGGCAGAACCAGTAAAAGCGCCAGGGCTGTAAGATGTGTTTTTATACGATCATCCATGATGTACGTTTTAACCCTATGCATATATAACTGCAACCCCGACCAATCATATTTAATCGGGGTTGCGCTGTTATTTATGAATCGCCAAAAGGATGGTTGAGGATGATGGTTTCATCGCGCTCAGGGCCTGTTGAAATGATATCAACGGGTACACCAACGATTTCCTGCATACGCACCAGATATTTCTTTGCGTTTTCTGGCAGGGAATCGTAATCGCGAACGCCTTCTGTTGATTCAGTCCAGCCGGGCATTTCTTCGTAAACCGGCTCACATTGCTCAATCGCATCGGCGCCCAGTGGTGGTAGCTCCAGCATGTCACCGTTGTATTTGTAGCTGGTACACAGTTTCAGTGTTTCCAGGCCATCGAGTACGTC
>JAGLQT010000139.1 GCA_023136715.1 Gammaproteobacteria bacterium
CGTCGCCGAGTTGATCACGATATCAGTATGTTGATCCCGGAAATTTGGTGCCGTTTGCCGGTAAAAGATCGTGATCCTGCATATCTGATAGAAAATGGTTATCTTGAAAAGTTACACGATTTTGCGCACGAAGGAAAAGTGGTACATGCCAGTCGTTTGGGTTTCCGTATTACCGAAAAATTTGTACATACTTTTTTTGGTAAGGTATTTGATAATCCTGTGATTGTTTTTGATGAAGCCATGCTTAAGCCAGAAACGCAGGATTTAGCCGCGTATATCGATGGTGTTAATAATATTAGCGAGGCACACCAGAAAGTTGCAGAGGCCTATTTTGAAGATGGTTCAATTAAAGATGCTTGCCCGCCGCTACAAGCTTTATTGAGTCTTATGGCTTACGGCGAGTATGAAGGTAAAACGATCGATGATGCATCAATACGTGAAATGTTCACGCGTGATTATTTATTGCAAAGTGGCTGGTATCAAGAGCGCTTACGTATTAAACAGGAAAGAGACGCAGCTTTATGGAAAATGAATCGAGATTATATAGAACAAAAAATGGATGCAATTCCTGAGCATGAGACAGATGAATGGTCCGAGCTACAGGGGAGAATAGAAAAAGCCGATGAAATGGTTGAATGGGTAAACAGCCCAAGTTACCTGGATAGCTTACAGGGAACATTAGGTGCTGACTGGATTCATAAATAATATTAAATATTGTTTGTTATTAGCTGGATTTTTCTAGCATATCCAGTTTGTTGTTGCGGATTAGTGCCTGAATTTCCTCGATATAAATCTGACCCCGTTCGGAATAATGCTGTAATCCATATGCTAAATGATGACCAGTGACTGCTTGGCCTGTCTTTCTTAGCCGCTCTCGTATCTCTCGAAGTGTTATGTAAGCAGAATGAGTATTGAGGTTATTTATATAATTAGTTACAGACTCTTGTACTGATTTGTATTTGGCGACTTCATGATCGGCGCCCTGATTTCTATCTTTGGGTACAAGACCACAACCAGTTTTGTAACACCATTGGCCAAAATAGTTATTTCCTTGTTGAACAAATCGAGAAATACCCCAGCCACTTTCCTTGGCACCCTGAGCAACAACCAGAGAAGCCGGAATTAAATCGACCTTGCTGAATAGTTCGGCCCAGTGACTCTCATCGTTTGTATTGAACTCATTATTATTGTAGAGATGGCCAATATGTCTCAGCCAGCGCTGTTCACGGATATTTAATTTTACTTTTTTACTTAGGCGAGTCAGTTTCTGCCTATCCTGAAGCAGGGACAGATTTTTTTCTTCGATAATAGGCTGGAGAAAATCAATGAATGCCTGCTTTCTTTCTATTCCAGCGGGAAGCTCAAGAAAGTTGATGTTTTTATTTTCAGGTTCGTAAGTAAAAGCAAAACTAATGGCGCATACGGACGAGGCCAGAAGAATAAAATGATGCATATCTTGAATCTGGACAATCCCTGTCCAATGAATTTTGTTAGCTACAACCTTTTGGACGAGGCAGGCCTGCAATTTTATTTGCGCATTTGATCAAGCCTGTTGGGAACAGGGAATAAATATATTTTTGATCACTACGATCTTTGCCGAATTTCTTCTTCATGATTTTTGAAAAATTACGAGGCTCACAGACAGCGCCATTTTCTGTAAAGTAATCGCGCGCTTCATTGATGATGTCCCAGTGCTCAGGGGTTAATTCTTCAATTTTTTCATTTTTTGAAATTTCAACAGCGAGTTCTTCGCTCCATTCATCAAGATTTTCCAGCCAACCGGCTTCACTCAACTGGATGACCTTTCCATTTATTTCTGCTTGCATTATGGTTTCCTCTAAATAACCTAGTAGTATGGTCAAGTATTATATACTCATTCTAATATTTATTAAACCATAGAAAAATAAAGGTTTAACTGGGTGTATTTTACTCTGACGGATTATAACTGTTGTACTGGTTTGAAGTTATTTCTATCTGACTAATTGGTGCTCGATTTCAGTGCATTTCTCGAGACCTTTTAGAAGCTCAATGAGTGTCAGGGCAAAGTCCATGGCGGTGCCGGGGCCACGAGAGGTGATGATCTGGCCATCAATTTCAATAGCGGTTGATCGAACGTCAAGTTGTGGATATTCGTCTAGTGCTCCCGGATAGCAGGTGATTTTTTTGCCTTCGAGTAAGCCTGCTGCGGCAAGAGCTCTAGGTGCCGCACATATGGCTGCGATTAGTTTGTTGTTTTGGGCGTGTTGTTGTAAAAGAGTTTGTAAGCGAATATCATCGCGTAAGTGGTCAGCACCGGGAAGTCCTCCGGGTAAAACAATCAGGTCAAAAAGCTCATTTTTGACCGTTTCGATATTTGTATCAGGGATGATGTGAGTGCCGCGAGAAGCAATAACGGTCTGATCATCTAGCCCAGCCGTGGTTACATCAACCCCGGCTCTGACTAGTAAGTCGGTAATGGTAATCGCTTCAAGTTCTTCACAGCCCTGAGCAAGTGGTACCAGTGCACGTGACATGGTTTTCATTTCCTCGTAATTCAACTAATTTTGAAACGGGTACTAATTCAATGCCATTTTCGGCGAGTTGATCAAGGTTTGCACGTAAAAATTCTAACGTCTTTGGATACGGGTGCGCAATAGCGATGGCATGGCCATTCTTTTTAGCAATGCTGATAAAGCGGTCAAATTGGTTACGAATAGTTTCAGGTTTGAAATCAGGATCAAGAAAAATATCACGCATAAGATTGGGCACCTGATGACTGGTGGCTGCTTGAGTAACGACCGATTTATTACTGGTGAGGCTGTCAACAAAATACACATTATCAAGATTAGAGATTTCTGACATTAGCCAGTCCATATGGCCGGGGTGCTGGGTAAGTAAACTGCCCATGTGATTGTTGATGCCACGGATATGTGGTACTGAGGCAATATTTTTTTTAAGCTGCTGGCTGAACTGCTGTTGCGTCATATGCAGTTTGAGTGTGCCGGGCGTAGGTTTATGGTGCTCGACGGACTGTAAAGGTAAGTGCAACATCACTTCTTTGTTATTGTCGTGAGCCTGTGTCGCCAGCCTGGTGGCAAACTGGGTTTGCGGAAGAATGGCAAGCGTAATCGGTGCCGGGAAGTTAATGATGGTCTGCCCATATTCGTAGTTATTGCCAATATCATCAATAATGATACTGGCAAGTTTGGCGGCTTCAGTGCCTGGCAAAAAACTCAGTAAACTAATAAAAATCAAAAATTGCTTAGTGAGTTTTTGATGAAATCCAGGCATCAATAATATAACTACGATTTAGGTTTTAGGATACTGAGCCCTTTCAATAAGACGAGTGCCTCGTGTAATTGGTAGTCTTCTACGGCTAAAACTTTTTTGCCATTTTCGGATTCTTCCTTGGCATCATTTTCCTGCTTAATTTCTTTGTCTGTTTTGTCAGGGTTGGTGATGTGCTTATCTAGATCAGATTCTTTAAGACGTTTGATGCCGTTAGTTTCAACTTGGGTTACTTTGAAGTTATCAAGAGTAATGTCGGGCGCAATGCCTTCGCCCTGAATGGAGCGGCCTGAGGGTGTGAAGTAACGAGCAGTCGTAATTTTGACGGCACCACCACTGCGTAATTCCTGAATGGTTTGAACAGAGCCTTTACCAAAAGAGTTGCTGCCCATAACTACGGCGCGGTGGTGATCCTGTAGTGCACCAGCGACAATTTCAGAAGCAGAAGCGGAGCCTCCATTAATCAAAACAACGATAGGTGCCCCATTCATGACATCGCCGGGCTTGGCATTAAATTCAAATTTAGAATTTTTGATACGGCCTTCTGTATAAACCAGTTTGCCTTTGTTAATGAACATGTCAGAAACATCAGCAGCAGCATTGAGAACACCGCCAGGGTTATTGCGCAGATCTAGCACCAGGCCGTTGAGTTCATTACCGAATTCTTCTTTTAATGAGTTAATGGCTTTGAGTAAATCGCGTGGGGTTTTTGACTGGAAGTTGGTGATACGTACATAGCCAAAGCCCGGCTCAAGCATACGGTTTTTGACGCTAGCCACCTTAATGATATCTCGAGTAACGACGATGACCAGCGGTTTGTCTTCGCCCTTACGCACGATGGTGAGTTCGATGTCACTGCCGGGCTCACCACGCATAATTTTTACGGCATCGTTTAAACTCATGCCTTTAACTGATTTTTTGTCCAGTCGTACAATCAGGTCACCAGATTCAATGCCAGCATGGAAAGCCGGTGTGTCATCGATTGGTGAGATGACCTTTACAAAACCGTCTTCCATGCCAACTTGAATGCCTAGTCCACCAAACTGTCCTGTAGTGCCGATTTGCAATTCCTTGTATTCATCAGCATTGAGGTAGGTAGAGTGGGGGTCCAGGCCTGAGAGCATGCCTTTAATAGCATTTTCAAGTAGAACTTTATCTTCGACATCTTCAACATAGTCAGATTTGATGCGTGAAAAAATATCTGAAAGGTTACGTAATTCATTAAGAGGCAGGCCGTTAGCCGTCTGCTTGTTAGCGAATACGCTGCCAGTAATCGAGGCTGAAACACCAATGAAAATGCCCAGGGTTAATAGCAGTGTGGTTTTGAATTGTTTGCTCATGAAAAAACTCCGTGCATGAGAGTGCCGGTTAAATATTGTAAATTTGTTCAGATTGAATTCCAGTGGATCAGACTATAGCATTATTAGAGCAAATACTGGCCAGAGGTTCCATGGTTATCAGTTATATTGTAACAATGTGCTTGTTAACGGGATGCATGGTGTTGCGCTTTATTTGAGCACCATAGGTAGGGGTCAATGGGTTTACCACGTGAGCGTATTTCAAAATAAAGCCCAGGGTCAGGTTGTCCGCCGCTGTCTCCTGTGGTGGCGATGACTTCGCCTGCCACGACCCAATCTCCGGCCTGTTTAAAGAGGGTTTCATTGTGGCCATACAGGCTCATATAGCCATCACCGTGATCGATGATGATAATGAAGCCATAGCCCTGAAGCCAGTCGGAAAAGGCAACGCGACCATGGCTCACCGTTCGTACAGGGGTTCCATACGCGGAACCAATCAGGATGCCATTCCATTTCAGGTCGCCTTTGTGGCGACTTTGCCCGTAACGAGCGAGGAAGGGGCCTTTAACTGGCCAGGGTAAAGCGCCCTTTTGCTGTTTGAAAGGCTTCTTCTCGCCAGGGGCGGCGGGAATGTCAGCCAATAATTGCCCTAGCGAATGTAATAAGTCTTCAATTTTATTGCGGCTGGATTCGAGGCCGGTCAGTGTTTGTTCCTGGTTTTTAATTTTCTCATTGAGCTGGACGAGTAACTGGTTGCGTTTGAGTCTTTGTTTTTGTAGTGAGCGTTTTTGTTTTTTACGCTCATCCAGAGCCAATTTATGAGAATTGAGGCTTGTAGATAGTTCTTGCTCCTGCCGTTGCTTGCTTTCTATCGACTCGATGAATTGCTGGATTTCGTGTTCACGGGCTTTATTGAGATAGTCGAAATAAGCTTGTATGCGTCCAATTTCAGCGGGATCCTGCTGGTTTAGTAGCATCTTCATATTTTGCTGTGTACCCAGCGCATAGGCGGCTCTTAGTTGCTCACCAAGAACGTATTTTTGTTTTTTTAATTTACGAGAGAGTAAGTTGAGGCTTTTTTTCAGTTGAGCTATACGTTGGTCGATTTTTTTTATTTTTGTTTCAGTTTTTTTGAGTGATCTTGCGTTGATGCTGATGTCGCTTTCTAGCTGCTGGAGCTCAGTCAGGGTATGTCCGCGATGGCTTCGAGTGCCCTTTAAATGCTCCTGAATTTTAACAATGCTTTGTTGTAATCGATCGAGTTTCTTATGGTAGCCAGTGACATCTGATGGCTCATCAGCGAGCAATGTAAGTGGTTGATATAAAACAAAAAATAGTATTAAAAAGCCCGATGAAATGCGCTTTTTGGTGAATATGTTCATTGAGATAAGAGTGTTGATTTTGCGCAAAAAAAATGCCTGACGTTATATTAAGGGTTATTTTATTATCATTTTATATGTTCGGTGCTTTTTTTATAAAATATGTGTATTATTGTATTGGTTTTTAATTATATAGTGATAGATAGAATCAGAGGTCGGGACAAACATGGCAGTAAATTCAGAAGATCCATTATTGATGACTCGAGAAGAGGATATTAACCGTGCTTCGCGCTCACTGAAAGCGATGTCACATCCACTTCGTTTAAAAATACTTTGTACTCTGGGTGATCAAGAAGTGAGTGTACAGGATATTGTTAATGCGGTGGGAACCTCGCAGAGTAATATCTCGCAGCATTTAGCTATCTTACGTGATAAAGGTATTCTGGCTTCGCGAAAGGAAGCGAATAAAGTGTTTTATCGAGTTGGTGATACGCGCACATTACGTTTGATCGGGATGATGCAGGAAGTATTTTGTTCTGCTGGGCAAAAACTGGGCGATTAAGAAAGACTATTTATGATGCAACAGATGTTTGAGTTTGTAGGTAACCATCCCTATCTGTGGATGGGTTTGGCCGCGGTAGTAGTCATGCTAATCAGGGCTGAGTTCGAGAGTCGGATGGGTTCATCCATTCACCTTAATCCCATGAATGCTATTCGTTTAATTAATAATAATGATGATGCTTTAATTGTTGATGTGCGTGAAAGTGGTGAATTTAGTAAGGGCCATATTAAAGGTGCGAGCAACTTACCGATATCTACATTTAAAGATAAGTTGGGTAGCCTTACACAAGATAAGAATTCGGTCGTGTTAGCGTATTGTAATAGTGGCGCCTCATCGACCAAGGCCTGCCGGTTATTAACACAGGCCGGCTTTACTAATGTGCATAATATTGCCGGTGGTATTAATGGCTGGTTGGATGCAAAGTTACCAGTAACAGTAAAATAGATTTTAACTCGGAGCTAAGTTTTAAGGCTCCATTCACAGTGGAATTGTTATGACAGAAGAGAATCAACAGGCAGCTGAACCCCAGTTTGCTATTCAAAAAATTTACCTTAAAGATGTTTCATTGGAATCTCCAAACGCACCGATAGTTTTTACCGATGGTGAATGGAAGCCTGAGATTAATGTCCAAATTAATAGTTCGCATCAGGTGGTTGCTGAGGATCTTTACGAAGTGGTATTGACGATTACAAGTACCGCTAAGCAAAATGAAAAAACGGCTTTTCTTGTAGAAGTGAAGCAGGCGGGCTTGTTTTCTTTATCCGGCTTTCCAAAAGAAAAGCTTGAGGGCATGCTGGGCGCCTATTGTCCAGAGGCTTTGTTCCCATTTGCCAGAGAAGCTGTGGCTGATTTTGTCAATAAAGGCGGCTTTCCTCCATTGCTATTGAGTCCCGTGAATTTCAATGCACTATACGCGCAGCAAGTGCAGCAACAACAGGCTGCCGCAGCCGGACAGGATACGGCGCATTAGTTAATGTCTGTTGCTAATTCAGAAAGCCCTGGGCCGGTTACTGTTTTAGGTGCGGGTTCCTGGGGTACTGCGCTGGCGATACATATGGCCAATGCAGGTTCAGAAGTTACCTTGTGGGGTAACGAAGCTGACCACATGGAGCGTTTGCAAGAGCAGCGATGTAACCAGCAGTTTCTTCCTGGTATTGCTTTTCCCGATAACTTAAAGGTTCAGTCTGATTTGGAACAGGCGCTGAAATCGGCCAGCTGGATTTTGCTGGCCATTCCCAGTTATGCCTTCCGTTCTTTTTTGTCTAAAGCGTCTGTGCTGATCAATAAAGATACGGCGGTAACCTGGGCGAGCAAAGGGCTTGAAGAGGGTACTGGTAAGTTATTGCATCAAGTGGTTAAGGACGAGTTACCACAATGCTCGAGGTTCGCTGTTATTTCAGGTCCTACTTTTGCTAAAGAAGTAGCCATGAGTATGCCCACCGCCATTACCGTGGCTTCGGAGTCTGAATTACTGGCAAATGAAATTAGTCATTGCTTGCATTACGGTAATTTTCGAGCCTATACCAGCAATGATGTGATCGGTGTTGAATTGGGTGGCGCACTGAAAAATGTTTTAGCGATTGCTGCGGGGATTGCGGATGGTTTGGG
>JAGLQT010000014.1 GCA_023136715.1 Gammaproteobacteria bacterium
CAAAATAGCAAGTTGACACGTATCAAAAAGAGAGGCACGATAGGTGAGCAAAGGTTACATAGAACTTATCAGGAAAACCCTATGGTCAGTGATGAAACTTTGATACTTGGTATCGGCAACACCCTGCTTACAGATGAAGGCGCAGGAATTCACGCGCTCAATCATTTTCAATCGCAATATCCTGACATACCCAACTTAACTTTCATTGATGGCGGAACACTTAGCTTTACATTAGCCGTCTGGATTGAAGATTGCAGCAATCTAATCGTCTTTGATGCCACAGAACTTCATCAACCTGCAGGCACAGTAAAAACCTTCGTCGGTACAGCCATGGATGATTTCCTTGGCAACACCAAACGCAGTGCACATGAAGTAGGATTGCTGGACTTAATGGACATTGCACGTTTAACCGAACACCTGCCAAAGAATCGAGCCTTGATTGGCATTCAACCAGAGATCATGGACTGGGGCATGGCGCCATCTGCTCCTGTTCAGAGCGCACTTGATACAGCAACAAATGAAGCCTTTACACTAGTAAAACTTTGGCAGGAAGTTAATACAGATCAAAAAACACCTACCTCAAAAGACTATCGTAACAGCATTAAAGAGGAGTTGAGGTAATTATGTCTGGTTCCGCTGGAGTGCAGTTCAATATACAGATAGGTGATGATCTAACATGGAATGTGATGCCACTGCTTCACGAGGTGAAGCACGCTTTGGATGGTCTTATAAAAAAAGGCGAAACCACCGTTATTGATTTGCGTAGCATTCCACTCGCACCTGGTGAAGAAGACAAAATCCTGAATACCCTAGGGCAGGGCGAAGTTCAGTCTCAACTCAACGCGTTAGGACTCAGTGAAATTATCGAGACACAGTACGCGGGTGTCTGGATCGTTACCCACTATAACGATGAGAACGCCGTCATCGGTCGTTTTATCGACATCACCACGATACCCGACATTCTTCGTTCCCAGGAAGAAGACGTTATCGAAGCTTATAACCGTCTTACCGAAAGTTTGGAAGACAACCAGGAACCCAGTGAGTCATTAGCGGAGAGATTAGCATGACAAATAACTCTAACGGTAAAGATAAAACTCTTGGCGATGTTTTGCGTAGCCGAGGTATATCACGTCGAAGTTTTCTAAAATTCTGTGCTGCTACAGCTTCAATGATGGCTCTACCACCTTCGATGATACCAACCATTGCACATGCGCTTGAGAAGGCAAAAAAGCCATCGGTTATATGGCTATCATTTCAGGAATGTACTGGCTGTACTGAATCACTAACTCGTGCACACACAGCAACAATTGAAAGCCTGATCTTTGATTCCATATCACTGGATTACCACCATACCTTGCAGGCCGCTTCTGGTGAAGCAGCAGAAGCAGCACGTGAAGCAGCAATGCAAGAAAACTGGGGCAAATATATTCTTGTCGTTGATGGTTCAATACCTACTTTGGATATGGGCTACTCAACCATTGCCGGAATCAGTAATCTCGATATGCTGTTACAAACAGCAGCGGGCGCGGCGGCAATTGTTTCGGTTGGCACCTGTGCCGCTTATGGCGGCATTGCACATGCAGCACCTAATCCAACCGGTGCTTACTCAGTGTACGACATCATTAAAAAATTCGGTAATGAGGAGCTTGATGGCATCTCTTCAGCAACTCTGGCAAAAGCCGGCAGTGGCTCCGTTACCGCCAAACCCATTATCAGCGTGCCCGGTTGTCCTCCGATTCCTGTCGTTATTACCGGCGTACTCACACATTTTCTAACTTTCGGTACGGTTCCTGAACTAGACCACCTTGGTCGTCCTATGGCTTTTTATGGAAAGAGTATTCATGACCGTTGTTACCGTCGTCCTTTTTATGACAAGGGATTATTCGCAGAAACCTTTGACGATGAAGGTGCAAAGAAGGGCTGGTGTTTATACAAGCTAGGTTGCAAAGGTCCGACCACTTATAACGCCTGCGCCACAACCAAGTGGAACGACGGTACTAGCTTCCCGATTGAAGCAGGTCATCCTTGCCTGGGTTGCTCCGAGCCCGACTTCTGGGATGGTGGTGGTTTTTACAAGGCAATATCAATGCCCACTGAAGATATTTCAAAGACAGCTGTCTATGCTGCCGCAGGAGCCGCAGCGGCTGGTGTTGCACTGGGTGCGATGAATAAATCTAAAAAGAACGCAAGTACGAGTACGCATAGCAAGGTCACCATTGATGATCTCGAAAAATAGCATTGCCATGGACTTGACGAGGTCACACCATGAGTGAAATTGAATTATTAAACTGGGTGAGAGGCCCTGGATTTCAGATCGCAGTCATCATCTTTGTTGCTGGTGTCATTATCCGCATTCTGGAAAT
>JAGLQT010000140.1 GCA_023136715.1 Gammaproteobacteria bacterium
TTTATGGGTCTGGCCGGTATGGGCGATCTGGTTTTGACATGCACCGATAATCAATCACGGAATCGAAGAATGGGTTTAAAACTGGCAGAAGGTTTATCGAAGGAGCAGATAAGAGAAGAAATTGGTCAGGAAATAGAAGGTGTGAGAACGGCGCGTGAAGCCATGCATTTGGCGGAAAAATACCAGGTAGAGCTGCCGATTATCGAGCAGGTATATAAGGTCTTATACGAAGATCTTTCGCCACGGGAAGCGGTTAAACATTTATTAGAAAGAAAGCCAGTCGCTGAGCTACACTAGCTCCCTTAATTATTAGAGCAGGCCCTTAAAAGCGGTTTGGCGCAAGGCTTCATAAACAACGATGGCCGCAGTGTTAGAAAGATTTAGGCTGCGACTATTTTTGAGCATGGGTAGTCGAAGAATATTTTCAGGGGCCAGGCTATCCAGATAGTCCTGAGGTAGGCCGCGCGTTTCAGGGCCGAATATTAGGGTATCTCCCGGCGAGTAATTAATCTCACTGTAACTTTGTGTGCCACGTGTTGATATGGCATAAATTGAACCGCTGTGCGCCAATTTTGAGGTGCATGTCCGTAGTGAAGGGTGTGTTTGTACCTTGGCCCATTCGTGATAATCAAGACCAGCTCGACGTAGTTTTTTATCGTCAAGATCGAAACCTAATGGTTCGATAAGGTGCAAATGACAGCCCGTGTTGGCGCATAAGCGAATAATGTTGCCAGTGTTAGGCGGGATTTCTGGTTGGTATAAAACAATATTAAACATATTGCTTAGTTTATCGATAGTTGGGCTTAATCACACCTAGTTTGATCCTGCTTACAGATTTTGGACGGGTTCTTTGCTATATAGTAAGGATGATTGCAATTTAGTAAGTTAGATATAAATACAAATGAGTGAAAAGGAATCAAATTTAAAGAAAGAAGCGCAGTTTGAGCAGAGGCCATCACCAATAATTCTACTGGTTGATGATGATCCGCTGATTGCTGAGAGTTTGGGCTTTTTATTGCGTAAGCATTATCAGGTGGTAATTGCTGATTCGCGATCGAAAGCAAAAGAATTACTGGCTGAAATGGATGAGCGCCCAGCTATTGCTTTGATTGATTTAGGCTTGCCACCGTATCCGCATAAGCCGGATGAGGGTTTTGCCTTGATCAGGGAACTGTTGGCGCAGCCGGGCGACATGAAGATTCTGGTGCTGTCGGGCCAAAATGAAGATGTTAATATCCAGCATGCACTGACTTTGGGTGCAGTAGATTTTATAGCCAAGCCGGCTGATCCCCAATTATTATTAGCGCGTTTAGAACACCATCTGCGATTGCAGGAGGTGGAGCAGCAACGCGCTATTCAGAAAGACCATTCTATTATTGGTCAAAGCGCTTCCATGGAAGTGATTCAGCAGCAAATCCAGCAGTTTGCCGACTCACCTTTTCCTGTTTTGATTCAAGGAGAGTCTGGTACAGGTAAGGAAATGATAGCCAAGGCGATGCACGAGCAAAGTCAGCGTCGATCTGAACCCTTTATGGCCATCAACTGTGCTGCTATCGCCCCCGAGTTACTGGAAGCGCAGTTGTTTGGTCATCGTAAAGGAGCCTTTACTGGTGCTAGTCAGGAACACAAAGGCTTTTTTATTGAGGCCGGTCAGGGCACATTATTGCTGGATGAAATTGGTGAATTACCACTTCCCTTGCAGGGTAAATTGCTTCGAGTCATCGAGAGTGGCGAGTTTTACAGGGTTGGTGATACGCAACAATTGAAATCGCGAGCACGTATTGTGGCGGCCACTAATAAAGTATTACGCGATGAAGTGGCAGAAGGTCATTTTAGAGCAGATCTTTATCACCGTTTGAGTATCCTTAATGTGAATATGCCGCCATTGCGAGAGCGTAGTGGTGATAGTTTTCTTTTGCTGGAACATTTTTTATCAATTTACGCCGATTCAGTCGCGCCGTTTGTGCTGGATGATGACGCTAGAATGCTTTGGGGTAGTTATGCATTTCCCGGGAATATTCGCGAATTACGTAATATCGTTATTCGTCTGGGAACAAAATATCCAGGTGAGCAGATTAGTCGATCAGTATTAGAGAGTGAGTTAGAGACTCAGTTGTCGGCGAATAAATTATCTGAAGCTAGTCATATACTGAGTGATGAAGTTATTAAGCAGCAGTTAGTTTCGGGTGATTTCTCACTGGATGACCTATTGGGTGAAGTAGAAAGTCGCTGTATCAGAATTGCTTTGGAAATAAACAATAATAAAGTCAGTAAAGCCGCTGATGCATTGCATGTAAATAGAACGACGCTCTATAGTCGAGTTCAAAAACTAGGGAAATTATAGCCATGTATCAGGGACACTTTGGCTTAGAAAGGCCGCCATTTAAAATTACACCTGACACCAGTTTATTTTTTGAAGGGTGTCAGCGTGGTGCTGCTTTAGAGGCTTTGATCTATGCCGTATCCAGTGGCGAAGGCATTATAAAAGTAGTGGGCGAGGTGGGTAGTGGCAAAACCATGCTGTGCCGAATGCTGGAAGTCCGTTTAACGGATAAAGTGGACGTGGTATATATCGCCAACCCAAGTTTATCACCAGATAATATATTACACGTCATCGCTCATGAGTTAGGGCTGGATGTTGATACTAGCAGTAGCAAGCTGGATGTTATGCAGCAATTGCAGGCATATTTGCTAAATAAGCATGCAAGAGATCGGCAAGTGGTTTTGTTTGTCGAAGAAGCACAGAGCATGCCTATCGAAACGCTGGAAGAAATTCGTTTATTGAGTAATTTAGAAACAGAACACAGTAAATTACTGCAAATGGTTTTATTCGGTCAGCCAGAGTTAGATGAAAAGCTGGCGCAGGCACAGATTCGCCAGCTAAAAGAGCGAATTACTCATAGTTTTTATCTTGACCCCTTTCCGCCCAAAGACACCCTGGAATATCTCAATTTTCGTTTGCGCAATGTTGGTTATCGTGGACCAGATGTGTTTAATCAAAAAACCGCCAATGCCATCGAAAAATATTCAGGTGGATTAACTCGGCGAATCAATATTTTGGCAGATAAGGCGCTGATGGCATCGTTTTCTGAGGGAGGTCATGAGGTAACCATCAAGCATGTGCGTGCGGGTGCGATAGATAGTGATTTTAAAAAGAAGCCGGACTTTCGTACCTGGTTAATAGCTATCGCGGTCATTGCTGCTTTGGGTGTGGCTGTATTGCTAGGTACAATGATAGGGCAGCCAGCGACCAATGAAGCTCAGGCAGAAGCTAACGAAGTTCAGGCGGCAGAAATAGATGTAGTTGTTAGTCCTGTAGTGAGTCAGGCTGAAGCCGAATCGATAGCAGTAAAGACCCCCTTGGAAACCAGATTATATGAGACAGAAAATTGGTTTGCTATGGCGTCCGATAGCCACTACAGCATACAATTGTTTGTAACCCGGGTAGTCGATGCTGTTGGTGTTGATAAGTTCCTGGCAGAGAACGCGGAAATACTTGATTTTGAAAGAATTTACATCTATGAAACTAAGATTAGTGATGTTGAGATGTATAGCGTGCTTTACGGTGATTTTGTCACTCGTCAGCAAGCACAAACAATGCTTAATGATTTGCCGGCCGGTTTAAAGCAGAGCCAGCCATTTTTGCGACGTGTAAGTGCGCTGCGTAAAGATTTATTGCGTAATTAAGTGTTGAGCAAGATGGATTTAGGGAAAGTCTCAATGAATAACATGGGTGAGTGAATGATAAAAATGATTAAAAACGGTCTGTTATTAGGCCACTTGTTATTACTGGCTGCATGTGGAGCAAGTAATCCTCCTGTTTTGTCGCAAGGGCATTTAGGCGGTGATGCTGAAGCTCTCGATACTATTCCTGAGCCTGTGATTGATGTGCCAGTTTTACCTGAGCCGGAACAGAGGCCGGATCTTGAAACCTATACTGTGGTCGTCAATCAAGTCCCCGTGCGTGAGTTGCTATTTTCCATGGCCAGAGATGCCAAATTAAATCTTGATATCGACAGTGACATCAAAGGTAAGGTCTCGATGAATGCAATTGATCAGACCTTGCCGCAAATTCTGGAGCGCCTTTCAAAGCAGGCAGCGATTAATTACCAGCTAGAAGATGAGACCTTGCACATTCGTGCTGATAAGCCCTATTTGCATTTATACAATGTGAATTACCTGAATATGGCGCGTTTAAGTAAGGGCAGTGTCGAAGTGGCAACAGAAATTAGTTCGACCGGTTCTGGTGAAGGCAGTAGTAGTGGCGGAAATAATTCAAGCTCAGTAGTTGAAAATGAGTCAAATAATGAATTTTGGAAGACACTGATCGTGAATATCGGTAGCGTCATCGGCGATGAAGTGAAAGCCAGCAAAGCCGCTATAGAGACCAGTCAGAATATTATCGTTAACCGTGAAACCGGCCTCATCGGTGTGCGTACAACATACAGGCAGCATAAACAAATTCAGGAATTATTAGATCGCGTGATTGGCAGTGCGCAGCGTCAGGTGATGATCGAGGCGACGATAGCAGAGGTTAAATTGAGTGATCATTATCAGGCCGGTATTGACTGGTCGATGATGAGAACTGATTCATTAGGTAATATTGACGAAATAAGTCAGGATTTGCTCGGTGGGAATCTGGGGTCAACACCGTTTTTTCAGATATCGGCTACAGGCACGACCAGTAGTGGTGAGCAGTTGGGTGCTACCCTTAAAGCGCTGGAAACCTTTGGTGATGTAAAGGTTTTATCAAGCCCAAGAGTGATGGCGTTGAATAATCAAACCGCCATGCTAAAGGTAGTGGATAGCGAAGTGTATTTTTTGATTGATGCTGAACAAGGAACAGTGGTTGATGGTGCCTTTATTCCAGGGGTTATCACCACTGAAATTAACACCGTGCCCGTTGGTTTTGTCATGTCGGTGATGCCTTATGTTGATGAAAATGATGTGGTTACCATGCACGTGCGCCCGACTATTTCTCGTGTTATCGGTAAGGCGGTTGATCCTAATCCCGCGTTGGCGGAACAGGATATTGTCAATGAAGTGCCCATTATACAAGTTCGTGAAATCGAGTCCGTGCTTAAAGTAAATAACGGTGATACGGCAGTCATTGGCGGTCTGATGCAAGACACGATCAACAAGCAACAAAGTGGCGTACCAATTCTGTCGAGCATCCCTTTTCTGGGTGCATTGTTTTCCTATCAGGACGATGAATACGTGAAATCTGAACTGGTTATTTTTATCCGCCCAGTGGTTGTGCATGAAGCTAGTCTTGATGGCGACCTAAAAGAATATCGAAAATATTTGATGGATGATTTTGATGCCACACCTGTGCAGCCTGAGTAATTTGAGATTGTCATGAGCCTGTTACTGGATGCGCTAAAAAAGGCCGAGAAAGAAAAGCAAAAGGCACGTGAAGCTGAGACTGCTACGGCTACAGAAAATGAAGAGCAGCAATCAGAGTCATCTGGCTTCGATGAGGAGTTGTCGATTCAGCAAGAGTCCGAAGCACATCATGAGGAAGAGCTACAGGCTGAAGGAGATGCTGATATAGAGCTGGTTCTGGATGAAGTTCCAGCAGAGCAGGAAGAAGTAACCCAGGAAGATATAGCGCCTGAAGTCGCGGAGCCAGTCAGGGAGCTGGAGAAAAGTGCCGCAACCACTTCTACCGTTTCAGATGAAGCACTGCAATTATTAGTATATAAAACAAATAAAAAATACAGGCAAAAACAGAAGGCGATTTGGGGTGGCTTGTTATCTGCAACTATCGTTATTCTAATGTCAGCGGGTGCTTATTATTATTATGGAATGCTTGAAGAAGTCGATGCGCTAGAGCATAAACATAAATTAGCGATGCGGAACGTACGTGCTGAACCCATAAAGCAACAACAAACTGCTGAGCCTGTTAAGGCTGTTATTGTAGAGCCAATGCAATCGTCAGAAGTAATTTCAAAGACAAAGCGAACTGCGACAAAGAAAGAAGCCTCTTTGGTGCAAGTCGTTGCAGTGAAACATGATGTCTCGATTAAGAAGACAAATACAGAAGATCCAGTCAATGTGCTGTTAAGGAATGCCTGGGCAGCTTATAACAAGGAAGATTATTTAGCGGCTAATCGTGGTTATGAGAAAGTATTAAAGCGAGAGCCAAAGAACCGTGATGGTTTGCTGGGGGTTGCGGCTGTTGCAGTAAAAAATGCTAATTATAAAAAAGCCAGGGCGAGTTATCAGCTATTACTAAAGCTCAATCCTCGTGATCAGGTGGCGATGGCGGCAATGACAAATATTAACGAGCTATCAGTTAATAATCAGAATGAAAGCCAGCTTAAGTTTATGTTGCAGCAGCAGCCTTCTGCAACACACCTAAATTTTGCGCTGGGTAATTCTTATGCAAGAAAATCGAAGTGGCCTGAAGCACAGTCAGAATATTTCAAGGCCTGGCAGGGCGATAGTAAGAATGCAGATTATGCATACAATCTTGCGGTGAGTCTTGATCAGTTAGGCAAGAAAAAAGAGGCGCTGCAGTTTTATAAAAAAAGCTTGTTGCTTGCCAGTGATAGAAATATTAGTTTTTCAAAATCAGAAGTTGAAAGACGTATTCAACAAATTTTAGTTAAGTAAATATTTATGGATTCACCAGAACAAACAGACAAAGCTAAAATAAGACTAGGCGAACAGCTCATTGAAAAGGGTCTTGCTACTGTCGACCAGGTAGATATTGCCTTAACAGAGCAAAAGAAAAGTGGTCGTCTACTTGGTGAGCTTTTAGTTTCACTTGGTTTTGTTTCAGAATCTGTTATGCGAGACACGCTGGGCAAGGTTCTGGGCATTAGCAGTGTGGATCTTGGTACGGTTGTTCCTGATTCAACTGCGCTAGAATTAATTCCAAAAGAAATTGCCGAGAGGCATGTGATTGTTCCAATTAGTTTTAATCCGAAATCACAGCATTTGAGGCTGGCAATGAAAAATGCCTCAGATTTGCAGGTGTTAGACCGGTTACATGCTTTAGTTGGCCGTAAGGTTGAAATAACGCCTTTTGTTTCAGGTGAGAGTGAAATCAAGAAAGCAATTGACCAGTTCTATGGTTATGAGCTTTCGGTGGATGGCATCCTCCATGAGATTGAAACCGGTGAAATTGATTATCAAAGTCTTGATGCGGTTCAAGATGAGTACAGCCAGCCGCTGGTCAGGCTGGTGGATGCAATATTGGCAGATGCAGTAAAACGAGATGCTTCAGATATTCACTTTGAACCAGAAGAAGGTTTTTTGAGGCTGCGATATCGTATCGATGGCGTGTTAAGACAGATTCGGAGCCTTCATAAAGATTACTGGTCGGCGATTGTGGTGCGCCTGAAAGTTATGTCAGGCATGAATATTGCTGAAACTAGAATTCCTCAGGATGGACGCCTGAGTTTGCAGGTCCAGGGGCATCGTGTTGATTTTCGTGTCTCAGCACAACCGACAACCCACGGTGAAAATATTGTTCTGCGTGTTCTGGATCGTGCAAAAGGTATCGTGCCATTAGACGAACTTGGTTTACACGACGAGACGCTAAATACGCTAAAAATGATGATGGCACGCCCGGAAGGAATTATATTGGTGACGGGCCCGACGGGTAGCGGTAAAACAACTACGCTTTATTCTCTGCTGAATTATGTGAAGTCAGAAGAAGTTAATATTATGACGCTGGAAGATCCTGTTGAATATCCAGTAGATCTGATTCGACAAACATCTATCAATGAAGTGGCAAGAATGACTTTTGCTAATGGTATTCGTTCAATGATGCGTCAGGATCCTGATATTATTTTAGTGGGTGAGGTGCGTGATGAAGACACGGCTGAAATGGCATTCAGGGCAGCAATGACAGGTCATCAAGTATTGACGACATTGCATACTAACTCAGCAATTGGTGCGATACCAAGATTGCTCGATATAGGCGTGTTACCAGACATTATGACAGGAAATATCATTGGTATTATCAGTCAGCGTTTAATCCGCCTGTTATGCACGCATTGCAAGAAAGAAATATTTTCTGATTTGGTTGATAGTAAATTATTGAAAGTTAATGAACCAGTAAAGATTTATGAGCCAGCAGGTTGTGAGCATTGCGATAACACTGGATACAAAGGACGTATTTCGGTGATTGAGGCTTTAATTGTTGAAGACGAGCTTGATGAATTGATAGCGACAAGAGCAACCCTGGGTGCGTTGAAAGATTGTGCTCAGCGCTCGGGGTATAAAACACTGGCGGATGATGCGATACGTTTAGTTATGGAAGGATTAACTTCATTGCATGAAGTCTCGCGTGTTATCGATATGACACAAAGACTTAGATAGACAAAATATAGACTCATGCCTGATTATAAATTCAAAACGATTGATGAAATGGGGAAGGTGCGCGGTGACACAATGATCGCCAGTAACCCTATGGAGTTAGAGAAGCGTTTGAATAGCATGGGCTTTGATTTGCTGAGCTATGGTGAAAAAGCCAAGGCCTCTGGTGCGTTTTTTGGAAGAAAGAATATTTCGAGAAGAGAGCTGATTAATTTCACTTTTCATATTGAACAGTTATTAAAGGCAGGAGTGCCGTTACTTGATTGCTTGCGTGATATTCGTGACAGTTTAGATTACAGTCATTTTACCGACATCCTGCAAACAATTATTGATGATATTGAAGGCGGTAAAACGTTATCGTTGGCATTGGCAGAGCACAAACATATTTTTGATGATGTTTATATAACGCTTGTGCGCGTTGGTGAAGAGACAGGGTTATTGGCAAAAGTGTTAAAAGAAATGGCAGAGACCTTGCGTTGGCAGGATGAGTTGGCGGCACACAGTAGAAAAATAATGATATACCCGGGTATTGTGACCTTTGTTGTGTTGAGTGTCGTTAGTTTTTTGATGATTTATTTAATGCCCCAGCTTATGCCTTTTATAAAAAACATGGGAACGGAAATACCAACGCATACAAAAATACTTATTTCCGTGTCATCAGCATTTGTTAATTATTGGTATGTCATGTTGTTAGTGCCTTTTTTTATATTTGGCGCGATTAAGTTATGGGTCATGAGTAATCCTGAGGCTCAGTATTATATTGATAAAATTAAATTGAAATTGTGGTTGTTTGGGCCATTAATGCTAAAAATAAAATTAGCTCGTTTTGCCAACTATTTTGCCATGATGTACAGCTCAGGTATTACTGTTCTTGATTCACTAAAAATATCAGAAGGTATTATGAATAACGTAATGCTAGAAGATTCGATTAGAGCAGCCAGGGCACGTATATCAGAAGGTATGCAGATTAGCGAAAGTTTTGAGGCGACAGGCGTGTTCCCATCGATGATTGTTCGTATGATAAGAATTGGCGAAGACACCGGTGCAATGGATGATGCCCTGCTTAACGTGAGTTATTTTTATAATCGTGAAGTTAGGGAGTCAATTGATAAAATTGAACCTGCAATGATGCCAGTATTAACAATATTGCTGGGCGGGATAATGATGTGGATTATGTTGTCTGTATTGGGCCCTGTTTATGACGCCGTTGCAAACATTAAAATTTAATCTAGGGATGATTGAAAAAAGTGAATAGAGTTTTATATTTTTCAGGACATCGGCTAACCGTCTTTCATTGGGAGGGTAAGAAGTTTCACGGCGCCTGCTCATTTGAGCCAGATGCAGATGGCATGGCTAAGTTTAAGCAATATCTGAAAACATCAGCAAAGTCTCCGGCTAGATTATTGGTTGATGTTATTGAGGAAGATTTTAGAATAGAAACCGCACCGCACGTTCATGGCAAAGATAAGAAGGCGGTTATTAACCGATTACTGGACCGTTATTATCGCTCTAGCAGGCAATATGTTTATTCAGAAATCATAGGTCGCGATAAAACAGGGCGGCGTGATAATAATGTATTGATTGGTGGAATCACTAATCCTGGCTTAATAGATACCTGGAAAGATGTTATTGATGAATGCCATATACCACTAATTGGAATATGGACGTTACCGCTACTTAGTAAGAATTTATTACCCCTGATTGGTGAAAAGAGAAGCGCTGTATTGCTGGTCAGTCAGCAGGTCAATAGTAATTTACGGCAAACATTTTTTAGAGATGGAAAAATGTTATCAAGCCGCCAATCTGTTATTAATCAGGATGCTGGGGACATTAGCAATATAGGAAAATTTGCCAGGCCTGAAGTTGAAAGAACGATTACTTTTTTGCGTAATCAAAGATTGATCAATGCTAATGAGATTGTGCATGTTCATGTTATTGGTTCAGAAGGCCAGATAGCATCAATAAAAAGTGAATTTAAGTCTGATGACTTACAAGATGTAAATATACACAGGATTGTTGATCTGCAAACTAAAATTGGCCTGGATGGCTTGTCTGGAAAATTCTCAGACGGCATGTTTACCTGGCTATGTGCCAGGCAAACCGCAATTCAAGCGCATTATGGTAAGGCAAAAGAGTACAGCCAGTATTATTACGTGCTGCTTTCTAAAGGTTTGAAAGCAGCCAGCATTCTGCTGGCTTTGTCTGCAATGCTGATCACAGAGTCTAATTTATCCAGTGTCATTGAACATGAGCGTTCGATAGAGTTACTAGCTGAACAGGCTAGCGAATATAAAAAAATATATAAAAACCGATTTGAAGAGAACGAGGCTGATTTCGAACGTGCAAGGTTGATGAATGTAGCGGTAGATTTGGCTGACCGAATTAGCCAACACGGTAAAACCTCACCGCTTGATTTTATGCTTGAGGTGAGTGCCGTATTGTCTCAGTCAAACCTGGGTATTGAGCATGTCGATAAAATTGAATGGGCATTAGAGCAGTATAAGAATCAGGGGGCTGTACAGGAAGTTTATAAGGCTAGTGTGGATGTAACGATTGATGACCCGGTGCGGCATGTGGGTGTTATTCATGGACACATAGCCATTTCAGATAAAAATTATCGGGGTTCTGTTTCCCAGGTCAATATAATTATTACGGCGCTGCAGAAACATGATCGAGTTGAGCGAGTCGAAGCCATTCAAATGCCGGTAGAGATTCGCTCTGATAAGGCATTTACTGATGAGAGCGGTCTAAATACACGGACAGCATCTGAAAAAGATAAAGGTAGATTTGCCCTGAAGGTGGTCATGAGGGCATTGGGTCATGAATAAAAAGATAAAGATCCATCCGCTAATAAAGAAACCGCTTATTCTTTTTTTAATCGTTGTAGTTTTTTCCGGCATGATTTTGACTATTTCTGATTCATATTTAGGGCGAGCTTACGATGGCAGGGAATCTGAAAAACGAGCTATGAAAATATGGAAGAATAAAATAGATGGCTCAAGAGAGAATAATAAGATTATTGATGAATATGAAAGACGCTATCTGACATTGGTGAAGAATAATATTGTAGGCGAAGAAAATCGGCTTAACTGGCTGGAAACTATACAGGCGACAGCGAATGCCAGGAATATGCCATCGGTAAAATATAACCTGTCAAGCCAAAACTTGGTAGAAGATAAAACAGGTCAACATCAGGCGAAAGGTTTAAAGGTTTTTCGAAGTGCAATGACCCTGGATATGAAAATGGCACACGAAGGTGATTTATTTTCCATGCTAAATACCTTGACTGAAAAAGCGCAAGGTCTTTATACCGTTGAAAAATGCCATATAGAAAGTCTTGGCAAGTTATCAGCCAAAAGTAGTGAAAACATGCATGCTTATTGTGAGTTGAGTTGGTATACCCTTAAGCCTATTGGGAATGATGGGAAATAACGTAATGACGCGCTGGATAAAAAAACTGTTTATTGTCGGACTATTTTTTTCGTTACAGGCCATTGCCGAGGATTATAGTGAGCAATCGTTGAGAACTTTATTTACCAGTCAGCAGCAAAGGCAGGATATTGAGGGAGACAGAAGGGGTAGTAACTTATCGCAAGAGCAAGTGCAGGTAGGCCCCTCCAGTGTCCAGGTTAATGGCATGGTAAAACGCAGAAATGGAAAAAGTGTGGTTTGGGTGAATGGAAAAAATACCATGGATAACTCAATGGTCGATGGTGTCAAAGTCTATTCAAATTCCATCAGCACACAAAACAAAGTCCCCGTTATGATTGATGGCCGAAAAGTTTATCTTAAGCCCGGTCAGACCTGGTCAGAAAAGACCGGTATCTCTGATGTGAATAATTGATAACGTCAATATTTATCATGCCTAGCAGATCATCAGTTAATACACCAAAAAACCAGAAAGGTATTGCGTTGCTGGTGATGATTATTGTTATTTTATTAGCCTTCTCCTCTTATTTTATTTCAGGTCTTTCTATTAATCAGGTAAAAGTAGAGAGCTCAATAAAAACCAGCATTGCGCTAAAGAAAGCAAAGGATGCACTAATAAGTTACGCTGTTCTTCGTTCTGAATTAACAGATCCATCACCACAATCAGCTGTCTATGGCTACTTACCTTGCCCTGCAAACACTATTGGCGACGGTAATTCAGTTGGCAATTGTGATAGTACTGGGGAAAACACACTTGGCTGGTTTCCCTGGAGATCGTTACGTCTGCCGCCGATTAAGGATGGTAATGGTGATTGCCTGTTATATGCAGTTAGTAGTACCTACAAGTTTAATCCTCCTGCAGATATGTTGAATCAGGATAGCTATGGCATGTTCAAAGTGAGGGATGAGAGTGGGGCGACGACACAGGGTGTAAACGCAGAAGATAGAATCGTAGCCATAGTGTTTTCATCAGGCAAGACTTTAACAGGGCAGAATAGAATTAAGGATCCCAGCTCAGAGTGCAACAACGATGCAGATAATTTTAGTGCCTATCTTGATTCGTATGAGGTCGCACCGGGTGATGTGATAGATAATAGCGTTGTGGATACAACTAACGCAAATCAGGTTGATGAGTTTATTTATGCAACAACAAATTCAGAAACTTCGGCAACACCACATAATGATCATTTTGTGACAATATCGAGGGATGAAATCAAGGATGCATTATTTAGTTACCCGTATTCAAGCTTTGTAGTAAGAATGGAAAACTTAACGCAAGCATTAGCGATGTGTTTAAAAAAATATGCAAATCTTGGAGTAAACGCAAGTCGTAGATTACCATGGCCAGCCAAGACAAATTTAGAGGGAGCTGCTTACGATATAGATGTGAGCTACCAGGATCAGAATGCTGCGGGTGTAGTAAGTAATGGCTATTCAGGAAGATTTCCATTTGATATAACGGATTCAAATACAGAGATTGGTGGGGCTTTTGCATCACCCGAACTATTTACAGCAGCAGGTTGTAGCGGGCTAGCAGTTGGTTCGGGGACAACTGCTGATAGTGCAGATCTTACCGATCTGACATCAGGATATGGGAAATTGTGGCATCACTGGAAAGATCATTTCTTCTATGTACTTTCAAAGGACTATGAGCCAGAGCTAGCAGTCGCCGGCAGTAATCCTGATGATGATGCGGCCGTGGCCGCAGCTAATGCGGCCGCAGCTGCAGCTGCAGCGGCTGCTGCTGCAGCTAATGAAATAGTGGATTCTGCAAATATTATTAGGGATGAAACCGCTGCTGCGGCCGCTGCGCTTGCATCAGGGGATACTGCTGCCGCTAACACTGCCGCTGATGCGGCCGTGGATGAGGCAACGATTATTGCTGTTAAAGAGATAACCGCGGCAGATGCGGCTGCGGCAGCGGGTGTGGCCGCGGACGATGCAATAATTGCAGCAGCGGTTGCTGGTGTCGATCCAGATGTGGCAACAGCGACATTAGCCGCTGCGGCAGCTGCGACTGATGCTGAAGATGCCGCGACTGATGCTGTTACTGCTGCTGGTGACGCGGAGCAGGCGGCTAACAATGTTGAATCTCATGTTTCAAATGGCCATATTAATCCGGCTAATGTTTGGGCTGGTAAGGCTGCGGCAGCTGCAACTGATGCTGTCGCCGCCGCCGCAGCAGCAGATACAGCCGAATTTGCAGCCGCGGCGGCAGCCGCCGCAGTTCCTTCAGGCGCTGCTCCAGCTAGTTGTGCGGTTAATTGCATTAAGGTGGATGGTACGGAATATGCGGGTGCAGTGATATTTAGTGGAAAACGGCTCGATGGCGTAGTAAGAAGTGATAAATCAGTGGTAGCCGATTATTTAGAAGATGGCAAGGCAGCTGTTTTTGGCGATGAGGTAACAAACAAAGTAGGTAATGAAAGTTATACTTATACCGATCCACAAACGGAGATCGTTAATGACATTATGTACTGCATAGAAGATAAGCCTATTGATGATCCTGCGACGCCTCTTATAAATGAACTCGAACCATTGACAGTAATTGAGTGCATATGAATATTAATAAGTCCTTACTGATTCAAAAAGGTTTTACGCTGGTTGAGCTGGCGATAGTGTTAGTGATAGTTGGTGTTTTATTAGGCGGTTTTATTGGAACATTGGCATCTCGAATTGAAAGTACGCAACGCTCAAATACACAAGATCAACTTGAAGATATAAAGTCTGCGCTTTTGGGTTATGTAAGTGCGGAAGGGTATTTACCTTGTCCAACTACCACAACAGGTGGAGGTGAAGAACAATCTGCTGGTGGAAGCTGCACTATTCAACATGGCTTTGTGCCTGGTAGAACCTTGGGTTTGAGTGGAGCTTATAATTTTGATGATCTGTTGCTTGATACCTGGGGAAATCCGATTCGTTACAGTGTATCGGATGATGGTGGTACAGATGCTTTTACTACACCTTATACCGCTCCAGGGGCCGGAGGCATGAAGGATGTAGGTATGGCAGCTTTAGGTCCTGATTTAGTAGTTTGTAGTGAAGATAGTGCTGCTGGCACGACTTGTTCAGCTGGTAATACTTTGCTGGATAACTCCCCATTTATTTTATTGTCACTGGGGAAAGATGGTAACGAATTTGTCGCAAATACAGCAAATGCAAGTACGGATCAGGGAGAAAATTCGGCTGAGGCTGATGTCACTGCGAATGCAACAGGAGAAAATTTAGCTTATTCGGTTGGTAATAATCGAGTATTTGTCAGTAAAAGTTATAGTGGTGTAGGTGCGACAGCAGACCAGTTTGACGATATAATTTTGTGGGTTTCGCCTTATATCCTTTACAGCCGGATGATTGAAGCAGGTCAGTTGCCTTAACTATTAATTTGCTGTTCCAGCTTAAAACAAACACGCCCATTATCATTTTCATACAATTCCAGTTCAATATCATGACGCATGGCTTGCTGTCTGCATTGATACAAACCAATACCAAAGCCATCCTCTGAATCGAGTGGGGTGGTAAACATTATTGCTGCTAATGGTTCTGGTATGGCTTTACCCGTATCAAGAACGGTGAGTCTTACGTGATTGTTACGGCATTCCAGGCGCACAATAATTTCTATATTGGCTTCAAGCATTCGTTTATTGCGCGCATTTTCAAGTAAGTTTTCAATAATGCTGTCGTAAATATCGACAGCTATATCAACGTTAGTTTCAATGTTTTCGACAAATTCAATATTGCGTCGGTTGTAACGTACTTTTAGCTGGTTCCACCAGTGTGAAATGGCGGCTATTTTAGATTGTTCATTCTGTGGTGCAGAAAGCTTATCGAGAGTTGTTTTTAATCGTTGAGTTAAAAGTGGTAGTTGCTGCTGCAAAATGATTTGTACATCTTCGAGTCGGGTGTCTTTATCGAGCGCAATCAGTGTCATGGTTTGTGTTGATTGCAGAATATTTTTGACGTCGTGAGTTAGTTTGGCACCGGTTTCATAAATGGCATGAAGGTGAGCCTGTTTGATCAATTGTTGCTCCTGTAGTTTGGCTTTGTAATAAAAATTTAAAACGCCTAGTAGTAGTTTTGTGTGAAGTAATAAAGCTGGGCCAATGGGGCTGTAGGCGTAGAGTGTTATATTTAATTTGTCGTCAGTATAAGTGGTGAAGTGCGGGCTCTTCCTGCCAGTAGATTGCTCCTGATTATTTTCCTGCCAGTATATGCCACATATCCAGGGTCGCGTAATCAGGTGTTGAATACTGGTTTGTAGAAAATGCTCAGGCTTGATGGTGGTATTGGCTTCGATAGCCGCCAGTCTTGAAAGCCATTCTTCAAATGGTCCGCCAATATTGAGTAGATATTTTTCCCATAGTTGTGCAAAACCTGAGAAGCCGGCCCGTGGTGACCATAGTACAGCGCTCGCAAGAAGAAAGAGTGCGGCAATTAAAATCGTAATCACCAGCGATTGTAAATAGGGCGTTGTTGATGAGAAGGTAGTGAGCACACTACCCATGCATAAAAACAAGGTTAGAATAACAACTGAGAAACCACGAATAAAATCAATATGTGAGGCTTGTATTTTTCTCGACGGAATAAAAACAAGTAATAACGGTAGTCCAAGAAGAGTAAGCTCGGTGATTGTTTTTAAAGGTTTTGAAAGTGCGGGTAAGCCAAACAGACTGGGGTTGATGATAAGTACCAGCTCAAGAAATAAAATAATAACGGCCAGGCCATAGGCGGCTCGACCAATGCCACGGGCAAAGATGCGGCCAGTGAGTAAGCTGAGTAATAACAGCATCCAGAAAACGCTCAGCCACAGGTTGAACCATACGATAAAGCTAAAAATAAAACCGGCGAGAATTGCAAGATTAAGCCAGTTAAAACTATGCTCCTGCTTCAAGATGGGTTGCCATAAGAGGAATAGCCCAAAATGAGTGATTAAGAAGCTGTATGAAAGATTGTTTTCTGGCCCAATAAAAATGGCCATCAATAAACTGAATAGCATCAAGCCCAGTAATTGATGTTCAAAATTAGAAAGACGTTTAGCGGATAGCAAAGGCATCGTGATTTGCCTACAATTGCGCTAAGGAAAATTTATTGATCAATATCATAGGGTGGTGGGTTCCATGTTTTCTCAAGTGCTGACAATATCGAAATTTACCATAATCGAGTCGATGCGTAATCGATTGTTATGGTTATCGCTTGTAATGATGCTGATTGGCTTTGTTCTTGTCGAGTTTGTCGGTGATCTGGCTATCACTGAACATAGATCGACACAATTAGCCATGTTGGCGGTTTTTCTCAGATTAAGCGCTGTCCTGATAATCGCCTTATTTGTAGTTTCCAGTAGTTTACGTGAGCTGCAGGATAAAACGCTGGAAATGATGCTGGCAATGTCGATCAAGCGTAGTAGTTACTATATCGGTAAGTTGTTAGGTTATATCCAGCTCGCTATTATCGTTGGCATAGCTTTTGGTCTGTTATTGATGATGTATGCGCCATTTGTGCAAGTGCTGATCTGGTCGCTATCATTAATACTTGAATTGGTGTTGGTGGTGGCATTGGCCCTGGTGATGTTATTTACCTTCAAACAAGCTCCTGCCGCATTAACCGGTGTGTTTATTGTGTATTTGGCATCACGCGTGATGGCATCCCTGTACCTGATATCACAGCATCCCATTATTGCCAGCGATAGTATTGGGCAAAAATTTATAGATAGTTTTGTCGCGATGATGACGTGGCTGTTGCCTGATTTAAGCCGTTTCACCCAGACCGAGTGGTTAGTTTATGGTTCGGTTGACTGGTCTCAGCTATTACCCATACTGGCTCAAACCGTTATTTATCTTTGTCTTTTGTCGGCGATTTCGCTGTTTGACTTTTACCGGAAAAACTTTTGATGTTTGCTGCCTTCCTCAATAAAGACAGGCCGCTTCGGGATGTGCCGGTATCTGCCGGTGTTTTTTTGGTGATAGCCCTGGCATCTCAGCTATATTGGCATAGCCAGCAGGAACAGGAGATGGTCCGTGCCGAAGACCTGACAGTGCCAATGTCGGTCAATGCTTATAAAGCGATGTCACTGGATGAACCCATTGCTACGTCCAAGCTGCTGAACTTATGGTTGCAGGCCTATGATAATCAGCCCGGACTGAGTCTTTCCTTTCATCAACTGGATTATGTACGGATCACGCAATGGCTGGATACCATCATGACGCTTGACCCCAGGGGGCATTATCCCATGTTGGTCGCGGCAAGAGTCTATGGCAGCATTACCGACCCGGCACGGCAGCGCATCATGCTGGATTATATCTACAGAAAGTTCAATGAAGACCCGAACAGGCACTGGCGTTGGTTGGCGCATGCTTCAACCGTGGCCAAGCATAGTTTGAAAGATATGCCCCTGGCGTTGAAATATGCGAGTGCATTGGCTGAAAAGGCCACGGCTAAGCATGTGCCTTACTGGGCGCGAGATATGCATTTTATTTTGCTGGAAGACATGGGTGAAATTGAAACGGCTAAAATCCTGATTGGTGGATTGATCGAAAGCGGTGAAATTAGCGATCCGTATGAATTGAATTTTTTGACAGAGAAAATAAAAGAATTAGAGGATATTTCGACAAAGTAGCTGCAAAGTGTTGATAGTTCGACAGAAAATGCTGGTTTTGAGCATGAGTTATTGAAAATAACGTATCGTAGCGTTATATTGCGATATGGCATGTTAATTGCTATCTAATTAGGTAAGATGAGCAAAATAATAAAAATTAGTGAGAAATAACCATGAGTATGCACGAACAGATGAGAAAACAGTTAAATGGTCAGCAGGGTTTTACCCTGATTGAAATTGCAATTGTACTAGTGATTATTGGTCTGCTATTGGGTGGCGTGCTGAAAGGGCAGGAATTGATCAATACCGCACGTGTACGTTCGCTGAACAATAGCGTGGATGGCATCACCGCCGCATGGTTCAGTTTTCAGGATCGCTATCGTTCTTACCCCGGTGATTATATTACTGCAAGGGCGGCGATTAATTTGCCACGTGTGACTGCTGGTGGTAATGGTGATGGGCGAGTAGCGGCCGGTGCAGAAAGCGGCCTTGTCTGGGTGCATTTGCAGGCAGCGGGTTATATCACCGGCACATACACTGATAATACGGCAACCATTGCCGCTACTGAGATATATACTTGTACTACAGTGTTGTGTCCAGATAATGGATTCGGTACGGGCATGGTCATAATGAACGGTATAGCTCAGTTTGGTCGATCACTTGCTGCTCCCATTACTCCTGCGGCACATGAATTAATTACCGGGCAGGGTATTCCCGTTGATGTTCTCGCCGAGCTGGATCGAAAAGTGGATGATGGAGTAGCCGGTACTGGTTTAATGCAAGTAGGTTTGGGTGGTACTACCTGGACAACCGCAATGGCTGCTGCTTGTGTTAGTGCTGTTGCTGGTGTTAATGAATACCAGTTGCAAACACCCAGTGATAACTGTGCGGCAGTATTCAGAAACTTCTAATTGCCACACAACAATATGATATAAAAAGAGCCTTGTTAATGGGCTCTTTTTTTGCCTGCATTTAACAAAGAAGCAAAATTGATTTATGAATGTGATTGAATGTAAAAATCTGATCAAGTCTTACGGTTCTAATAACGTATTGAGAGATATTAATCTTTCAGTGGCTCAGGGTGAATTTTTTGGCCTGGTCGGCATGAACGGTAGCGGCAAGTCCACTATGATGAAAGCCATGCTCGATCTTGTTGGCATTGATGGTGGTGAGGTTGAGCTATTTGGTATCTCGCATCGCCAGGTTTCGTCGCGTAAAAACATCGCTTATCTACCCGATCGATTTTCACCACCACCCCATCTCAAGGGAAAAGATTTTGTGCGCTACATGCTGGAGCTACAGGGTTGTGTGTGTGATGAAGTGACTATCAATCAAACGCTTGATGACCTGGAGTTAGATAAGGCAGCCATGCAAGCATCAGTAAGTAAACTGTCCAAAGGTATGACACAAAAGCTGGGATTGGCGGCCTGTTTATTGAGCGATAAAAAATTGCTCATGCTGGATGAGCCAATGAGTGGCCTTGATCCAAAGGCGAGGGTGTTATTTAAAAAAGCGTTGAACAACAAAAAACAGCAGGGGGCCTCGGTGTTCTTTAGTTCACACGTCCTTGCTGACGTAGATGAGCTTGCTGATCGAATTGCTGTATTGCATAACGGCAAACTTATGTATATCGGAAGCACCGATGAGTTGAAGCGGAAATATAAAACGGACGTGCTGGAAGAAGCTTATATGCAATGTATCGAGCTTGGTTAGCCGTTATCTGAAGGAATTAAGGCGGTTTAGCGCCTCTGCGGTAAAAATATTTTCAACACTAAATATTTAATTCCTTAATTTTCCTGGTTAAGGTATTCCTTCCCCAGCCTAGCAATATCGCGGCTTCCTGTTTTCTGCCACGTGTTTGTTTTAAAGCAGCTTCAATCAACAGACGTTCAACATCGGGAATGATTTCATTAGCAATTTTTTCTTTACCGGACTGCAGGGCATTTTCTGCATAGCGAGAAATGCTTTGTTGCCAGTTATTACTATTTGATAATGGCGTTTGATTATCGGCCTGTAATTCATCGGGTAAATCAGAAAGGTGAATGGTCTTGCCAGATGTCATTACCGCTAACCAGTGACAGGTGTTTTCCAGCTGACGTACATTACCAGTCCATTCGAGTGTGGATAAATAATTTTCAACTTCGGGTAGTAGTTGTTTAGATTCGACATCCAGCTCCTTAGTGGCTCTGTGTAAAAATAAATTAAGTAATGCAGGAATGTCTTCACGACGTTCACGCAAGGCCGGCAGCTGGATGCGAATTACGTTAAGGCGGTGATAAAGGTCTTCTCTGAACAAGCCTTCTTTAACACGTTGTTCAAGATTCTGGTGTGTTGCTGCGATGATGCGAACATCTACTTTAATCGGCGTGTGTCCACCAACACGATAAAATTCGCCGTCGGCTAAAACACGTAACAAACGAGTTTGTAATTCAGCAGGCATATCACCAATTTCGTCGAGAAATAAGGTGCCGCCATCGGCCTGTTCAAAACGGCCTTTGCGTTGAGCCTGTGCACCGGTAAATGCGCCGCGTTCATGGCCAAACAATTCTGATTCGAGTAAGTCCCTGGGAATGGCGGCTGTATTTAAAGCAATAAATGCGCGTTCTGCCCTGGGGCTATGTTTGTGTAAAGATAGTGCGACAAGTTCTTTACCGGTACCGGACTCCCCGGTGATTAATACATTGATGTTAGATTTAGAAAGCCGGCCAATGGCACGAAATACTTCCTGCATGGCCGGTGCTTCACCAATGATTTCCGGTAATGATTGTGGTGCGAATATCTCGCCCGAAGTTTCGTGCCGCTTAAGGCAGGCACGTTGTGCTAATGAGATGGCTTCATCAATATCAAAAGGTTTGGGCAGGTATTCAAACGCACCACCCTGAAAAGCAGAAACAGCACTGTCAAGATCTGAATGTGCGGTCATGATGATGACGGGTAGATCCGGGTAGGTCTCAGATAATGCTTCTAGTAATTCCAGTCCATCCATGCCCGGCATGCGTACATCGGTAATAATGGCGTCGGGTTCTGAGTGTTTGAGCTGTTCAAGAATACCGTCAGCTTTATTGAAACTGGTGACTTCCATGTCTGCCTGTTCGAGTGCTTTTTGTAATACCCAACGGATCGAGTCATCGTCGTCAATAATCCATATTTTTTGCGTGTCAGTCATAGTCTTTACTCAGAGCTAGTAATTAGTGGTAACAACAAAGTGAAAACGGTGTGCCCCGGTGAGCTGGAAAACTCAATCAGGCCATGGTGTTGATTAATCAATGTTTGCGCGATCGACAATCCCAGGCCTGTGCCTTCCGCATGACCGGTTATCATCGGTAGAAAAAGTTTTTCCCTGAGTTCATCGGGAATGCCGGGGCCATTATCAATTACATCAATTTTCGCTATAAGGGGGTAGGTGTTTTGTCCTATGGTGTAGTTTCTCAGGGGACGTGTTCTAAATGTGATCTCACCATCGTCAGAAACTTCTTTGATGGCATTGCGCGTAATGTTCAGAATAGCCTGAATAATCATGGATTCGTCGCCATATGTGTCAGGCAGGCTGGGATCGTAATCAGCAATAAATTTGACGTGTTCAGCTTCAACCTGAACCAGGCTGCGTACGTGTTCAAGTACCTGATGAATATTGATCTGACTTTTATTGGGAATTCCTCTTGGGCCAAGCATGCGGTCAACCAGTTGTTTTAGTCGGTCGGCTTCACGAATGATGATCTGGGTAAACTCGCGATCCTGATCGGTATTGAAACTTCTTTCCAGTAACTGAGCGGCACCACGAATGCCGCCTAAAGGATTTTTTATTTCATGAGCAAGTCCTCTCAACAGGCTGCGACTGGCTTCATTTTGAGTAAGTAAGTGTTCTTCCTGCGTCATTTTTCTGTGTCGACCACGGCTAACAAATTCGAGCAGAAGACATGAGCCGCTCTCACCATATTCGATGGGTGAGGCCATATAATCTAGTGCCAGCGTATGTCCGGTTCGTACCAGCAGGTCATCTTCATAAGCAGAAAATGGATGTTGTGTTTTTAATGAGCTTTTTATACGTGAGAAAAAATCCAGTTCATCGATGATCAAATCCTGTATCGGGCGAAATTTCGCTCGTGCAAAACTGATCTGGAACATCATTTCTGCAGATGGATTCATGTATTCAATAGACAGGTCACCATTGAGAACGAGCACGGCAGAATGCATGTTATCGAGTAGTGATTGCGTTGCTTGTTGGGTAGATTGTGTCATTGCCATTTAGTTTTGCAAGTATCGAACCAGAAATGTCTAAAATCTGAAAAAGATTTATATGTCTTTAAAATTCAAGTTGTTAGCTTATATAAAAATTGGGTAATTAGAGATATAAGCTTAAATTTCTGTCAAAAGCAGCTTGTAAGTAGAGTATAGCGCACCAATATGGTGCGGAGGGGTTTTAGAGGATTAAATTCGAACTAAGGTTAAAAACTAGTGAAGTATGGAAGTTCGTTTCATGTGAAATTGAGCGGAACTTCTCATAAGAGTTTTTCCTGAACTGTTTACAAGCTCGACGTTGAGAGTATGGGTACCACGATCAATTGAGGAGATTTGAGTGCTCAGTGAACTTGTTTTTGAAACCACGACCTGGTTATCAATACTGAGACGAATATAGTCGCCATTCTTTTCATTAAGATCAGGGTCAATCGACAGGCTGACAGGAAGATTACCGGGGCTACTCGTAATGGTTGAATCATGTGCCGGACTAACGATTCTGAAAGATTTGTAAGAGGCGCTTTCTTCTTTTTTCTTTACTGGTTTTTTGACCTCAGGTTTGGGCATAGGGATTGCGTTGGGCGTGGGTGTTGGAATTAATTCCGAATTGGGTTGTTCAATATCGGAATAATGTACATCGCCTTCTTCATCTACCCAACGGTAAATTTCGGCCTGAACAGGCAACGTTACGAACAGTAGTGCAATAGACAATAAATATTTCATGACCTAAGCATAGACCTAAATAATTATTTGCGCACAAAAAAATACCCCGTGCAAAAGACGGGGTATTTCTCAGGATAAAACTAGAGCTTTAAATTAAACGCTGTAGTACATA
>JAGLQT010000141.1 GCA_023136715.1 Gammaproteobacteria bacterium
CCTAGCCACGCGGTGTTGATGATGACTTCCTTGATGCCAGTTTGTGCGAGCTTATATAAATGGTATTCGATCAGACTTTTTTCGCCAACCTTGAGCAAAGGTTTGGGTGTGCTGTCGGTGAGTGGGCGTAAACGTTCACCACGACCGGCGGCCAGTATCATTGCTTTCATACTGGCAACACCCTGGGGTGATTCAACACCGTCTGTTCGAGCAGCTGTTGCAGGGGTTTGAGTTCCTTGTAACGCTTACAGGCATCAACGACGTATTTGAGTGTCAGCGGCAGGTCGTTTAAATATTGCGCCTTGCCATCACGGTAGTTGAGGCGGGCAAATATGCCGAGCACTTTGAGGTGGCGTTGTACGCCCATGAAGTCGAACCACTTTATAAATTGCGAGCGTTCAATATGGGCTTCGTGAATTAAGCCGGATTTATATAAATAATCATCCAGCCATTGCTCAATTTTTTCTCGTGGCCATTCGATGTAACAATCCTTGAACAGTGAAACCAGGTCATAAGTGCAGGGGCCGACAACGGCATCCTGAAAATCGATGACACCGGGATTATGTTTTTGTAGCAACATTAAATTGCGTGAATGATAGTCACGGTGGACAAATGTTTGTGGCTGTTCGAGTGCGCTTTTGATCAGCAGGTCGAAGGTAGTGGTGAGAGTTGTTTTTTGCTCATCGTTCAGCTCAACGTCGAGATGGCGGTTCAAATACCATTCTTCGAATAATGCCATTTCATCGCGCAGGCGCTGATCATCATAAACGGGCAGTTCGCTCATTGCCTCGGGCTTGATGTTCTGCATGTGTATCAGCGCAGACATGGCATCGCTGTACAGGGTTTCAGCATGGCGCTCGTTCAGGTGATCAAGATATGGCTGGTCGCCTAAATCGCTAAGCAATAAAAATCCCTGTTCAAGATCCTGTCCGATAATTTCAGGCGCGTTGACACCGGCAGCACGTATGATTTTTGATATGCGAATAAAAGGGTCGCAATCTTCTTTCTCGGGCGGTGCATCCATAACGATATAACTTTTGCCCGAGTTTTTGTCGGCGGTGCGGAAATAACGGCGAAAGCTGGCATCCGCTGAGGCGGGTTGAATATCCGAAAAGGTGTAACCAGAAATGGTGTTTAGCCAGTTCTGTAAGTGTGTTTTACGATCTTGATCGCTATTTGGAGATGAAGGATTCAATGTGCTGCTAATTATGTTTAAAATAATGTTCTAATTCTAGCAGTAGTTAGGCGAATAAACGCATTAATGGAACGGGTGACAAAATGAGAAATCCAGTGGTTGTTGTGGGAATGGGTGAAATGGGCAGTGTGTTTGCGCGCGGATTTCTGCGTGCGGGGCATCCGGTTTTTCCTGTGGTAAGAAATATGGATATGACCACGGTTGCTTATGAGCTTGCCGCTAAACAGGTTGAACCCAGGCTGGTGCTGATCGCGGTCGCTGAAGCGGATCTGCACCCCGTGTTGCAGGAGGTGCCAGCAGCATGGCGTGATCGACTGGTGCTGTTGCAGAATGAGTTATTGCCCAACGACTGGCTGCAATACGAACTCGATCCAACAGTGATTTCAGTCTGGTTTGAGAAGAAAAAGGGCATGGATTCGAAGGTGATTATCCCTTCTCCCGTTTACGGTAAATATGCCAGCGATATTGCCGAGGCGCTGATTTCTATCGATATTGCCACCCACGTGTTGCAAAGTAGCGAAGCGCTTATGTTCGAGCTGGTGCTGAAGAACGTTTATATTCTGACCACCAATATTGCCGGTTTGCAAACCGGGGGTAATGTGGGTGAGCTGTGGGCGCATCATCGCAAGATTGCCACTGCCGTGGCCAGGGAAGTCATTGAATTGCAGGAGATTCTGACTTGCCAGGGATGCGATTCAACAGCCTTGATCGATGGCATGGTGAACGCCTTTAATGGTGACTTGAATCATCAGTGCATGGGACGTAGCGCACCGGGTCGTCTGGCAAGGGCTCTGGATCTGGCTGAGAAAAAAGGCTTGAACCTGAAAACGCTGAAAAAAATCAGTGCTGCATCACAGGCCTGAATTCAGCTTTAGGCCTGTATCACCAGTTTGGGTGGTGAACCTTCATTGATCACGGTCGAAACAATCGCCGCGTATTCAACACCAAGACTGCTGTAAACATCATCCAGTGACATGTGCAGCACATTGGCGACGATGGCACGTGCGACACCGGCATGACCGATAACTAGAATATGTTTGCCTTCGTGCGCAGATGCAATCGACTGATAAGCATCCCATACGCGTCTGGAAAACCCTTCCAGAGACTCAGCACCATCAGGACGATTGTGAACCGGGTCGGCGTAGAAATGATTCAGCGCTTCGTTATCATCGGCAAGAATTTCTTCCGGTGTTAAACCTTCCCACACGCCAAATCCGATTTCTTTCATATTATCTTCAACGATGCAGGGAATGCTCGCTTTTTCGGCTAGAGCCTGGCCAAAGTCCAGGCATCGTGCGAGTGGTGAAGAGACTATAAGATCCCACGGTGGCTGCTCAGCAATCGAGCACCACATTTGCTGCCAGCCTTTTTCGGTGAGTGGGTCATTAACGCCATAACCTCGATAGCGGCGACCACCTTCGGGTTCGCCGTGACGTATTACATCAATCTGGGTTTTCATTTATTTATCTCTTCATGATTCCAGAGGTTTAACCCAGCCAGCCGCCGAGAGTTAACAGTGCTAGTACCGCCACCCAGATAAGGATAGAGCGAGTGACCAGACTGCGAGCGGAACGAATGCAGGAAATTTCATCGGTCATTTTTTGATGACGCAGGGCACCTAGCCCGGTGCTGATTAAAACATCGTAATTGGCCAGTGCAATATTGTCCTCATGGGGGCGACCGCGGTAAGCATGAATTGCGCCATCAAAATGGCCAGTCAGCGCATAGCCGATGGACAGTATGCGGGCTGGTGCCCAGGCCATACCTGATTGAATCAGCCCGGCGGTATTTCGTAGTGCTTCAGTTTCTTTATCCTGTTGGCTTATATTGGCGATCAGGTGATAAAGCACAGCGCCCAATGGACCGAGTAGCACAAACCAGAACAGTACTGAAAAAACTCGTTCGTTAGCGGCATTGAGAATAGCGCGGGTGACATCAGTGGTTTGCTGGTCTGGTGAGGGTGAGGCCGGGCGCCCTGTGAGTACGGCCGTATAATGTAAGGCTTCCTCGTCATCGCCAAGACTCCTGGCATCAAGATAGGCTTCGATGTCGTTGATCAGGCAGTCTGGCCCCAGGCAATAGAACAACACAGGAATACTGAGCAGGAAGACAGGTATGCCCCAGAGAATATTGAATAGAATCAGCTGTAATAGCGCGATTAATAGTACGGGCAAAGCCAGTATGATAAGCAATTTGAGCCAACTATTTTCTGTTTTTACGAGGAGGCCTATTTTTTGGCTGTATCGTTCAAACCATGACAGATCACGAAAATGATGAAAATGCCTGAAGCTATGGTCGAGCATTAAGCTGATAATGATAGAGATAAGAGCCATATTTTTTTAATATTTATTCCAACGATGGCTAAATAATAGCATTAGTCGACTATTTGTATAGCCTCAGATTATTAACGGCGATTTACGGCAAAGACATGGAGGTGCTGAGAAAAAGTTTTATGTTAATAATGCCCTGAGTTTGTCCCAGTCAAAGCCAGTGCCGGGGTCGGTTTTGCGTTCGGGTGCAATGTCGCTGTGACCAGTCAGTCGGTCTTTATTGATCTTGTCGTAACTGCTGTCCAGTGCATTAATCAGTTCGGCCAGTTGATAATACTGGATGTCCTCGAATTCAGAATCATCGGTGCCTTCCAGCTCGATACCGATGGAGAAATCATTACAGGTTTCACGTCCTTCATAACATGATTGTCCCGCGTGCCAGGCGCGTTGATGAAAAGGTACAAATTGCTGTAGCGTGCCATCTCGGCGAATCAATACGTGCGACGAGACCTTCATATGGTGAATTTCCTTGAAGTAGGGGTGCTCGTCGGCGGGCAACTGATTGGTGAACAGCTTTTCAATCCATGGGCCACCGTATTCGCCCGGCGGCAGGCTGATGGAATGGATAACGAGGAGATCAATATCTTTATCAGTTGGTCGGTCATCCGTATTGGGTGAAGCCGTGTACTGGACGTTTTCGATCAGGCCGGTTTTTGTATTTATATGCACGAGTCAGTTATTTTTATTTATTTGTGATCGTTATGAGTAGGCTCAATTATAGTTGCTGAAGGCTAAGGTGGTGATTGTAGAGGGATAATTTATCGAAAAGACAGTTCTTTAATAAATCAATCCCCCATTACGCAGTAATGACAATCATTCCCCAGCCGGTACAATGAGCGCCTTCATTAAGGTAGCAACATTGAATACATCTAATAAACCACAATTAAATCCCCAGCAGGCCAAGGCGGTTCGTACTATCGATGGGCCAATGCTGGTGCTGGCGGGCGCGGGCAGTGGTAAGACCCGTGTGATCACCGAGAAGATTGCTTATCTGATCGGGCCCTGCGGGATTGCGGCCAACCGCATCGCGGCGGTGACGTTTACCAACAAAGCCGCAGAGGAAATGAAGAAGCGCGTTAAAAAGCTGACCGGCAAGAAAGGATCCAAGGGGCTGCGGGTTTCGACCTTTCACCGGCTGGCTTTGAATATCCTGCATAAAGAATACGCAGCACTAGATTACAAGGCCGGCTTCTCGGTGTTCGCCCAGCAGGACAGCATCTCCACCATCCAGGAATTGCTGCGCACCAGCGGTGAGCGCGGTCTGGATCTGGCGAGTCAGGCGCAGGCACAAATTTCCCAATGGAAGAACGATGGCATCATGCCCGAGCAGGCGGCATCCGTGGCTAAGGATGACAAGCAACTGGTGCTGGCCAAACTCTATGTGAAATACCAGCGCCAGCTGCACGCTTACAATGCCTTTGACCTGGATGACCTGATTCTGCAAACCGCACATTTATTTATGAGTCGGCCGGATATTCTGGAGTCGTGGCAGAACCGTATTCACTATCTACTGGTGGATGAGTATCAGGACACCAATGCAATGCAATACCAGCTGGTGAAAATGCTGGCTGATCGCCGCCGTTGTTTGACCGCGGTGGGTGATGATGACCAGTCGGTCTACGCCTGGCGTGGTGCGCGCCCAGAAAACCTGGAACAGCTATCGAAAGATTTCCCCGACCTTGAGCTGATCAAGCTGGAACAGAATTATCGTTCCACCAGCCGTATTCTCAAGGTAGCTAATCAGCTGATCAAAAATAATCCGCACGTTTACGAAAAACAGTTATGGAGTGATTTGGGCTACGGAGATCCGATACGGGTGATTCAGTGCAACAGCGCTGAAGATGAGGGCGAGCGGGTTTGCATCGAGTTACAATCGCACAAAATACAGAGCGGCACGAAATATGAGCATTACGCGATTTTGTACCGCGGTAATTTCCAGGCACGGATTTTTGAGACTTATTTGCGTGCTATGAACATCCCCTATGTAGTGAGTGGCGGTATTTCGTTTTTCGAGCGCACTGAAATTAAGGATGTGGTTTCTTATTTACGCCTGCTGGCCAACCCCGATGACGATGCCGCGTTTCTGCGTGTGATTAACACGCCGCGTAGAAACATCGGCCCGGCAACGCTGGAAAAATTGAGTAAATATGCCGTCAAACGTGAAGTGAGTTTGCTCACCGCCTGTGGTGAAGTGGGCATACAGAGCCAGATCTCAGCCACAGCCTATAAAAATCTAAGCCAGTTTTGCGACTGGTTGCTGCGTCTGGCGAATCGTGCCGAAGATGAACAGGCGACTACCATCACTCGCCAACTGCTGGACGACATCGGTTACGAAACATGGTTGCTGGAGCAAAGTAAGGATGTCGAAGACGCGGAACGACGCTGGGGTAATGTGCTGGAATTGATGGAATGGATCTCACGCTTGCAGAAAAAAGATGAAGACGCGGGGGTGGCAGAATTGATGTCGCGGCTGGCCTTGATGGATATTTTGCAGCGCAAGGAAGATGATAAGGCGCAGGATGCGGTCAAACTGATGACCCTGCACGCGGCCAAGGGGCTGGAGTTCCCGCATGTTTACCTGGTCGGTTTTGAGGAAGATTTGATCCCACATCAGGTGAGTATTCAGGAAGATAGCATTGAAGAGGAGCGGCGTCTGGCCTACGTCGGCATTACTCGTGCGCAGCGTACATTGAGTATGACCATGGCGCGCGTACGTAAACGTTATGGTGAAAAAGTGATATGCGAGCCCAGTCGTTTTCTGGAAGAGTTGCCTGAAGATGATATTGAATGGTCAGGCGGTAAGCATGAGGTTAAATCAACGCCAGAAACAGGACGTTCCCATTTGGCCGGGCTCAAGCAAATGTTGAGTTAGCGCTGTTTTAGACTCATTCAAAAACTTAATATAATTAAATACTTATAACGATTTTGGTTTAGAATGGAATATAAGGGAAATGAGATACTTGACAGGGTTGTTAATAATTATGATAATGCGAATCATTATCATTAACAAAGTTAAAGACTAATTCTAATGCCGACTCAATTTTTACGACTGTTTTCATTTCTGCTCGCTGTTCTGTTTTTTTTAACGCCCGCCGTCTCCCTGGCTGATCCTTCCCAGCGTCTTGTGCAAATGCTGGACTATATCGGTGTCGATTACCCGCCCACGGTTGTAAATAGCGAAGTAGTGAATGAGGTCGAATATGCTGAGATGCAGGAGTTCTCGGGCATGTTAGGCGCTATGATTCAAGCTATGCCAGAAGCTGCTGACAAGTCAGCTTTATTTGAAGTGGCGATACAAATTCATGGTGGAATCCAGCAGCGTATTGAAGGTGAGCAGGTGGCAATGCTCGCTCAACAACTCAAGGAAGATTTAATCGCTACTTATCAAATATCAGTGGGCCCTAAAAAAGCCCCGAACCTCTCAGGTGTTCAGGCCCTGTACGAATCGGAGTGTTCATCCTGTCATGGTGTGCTGGGTTATGGTGACGGCCCGATCGCTAGTGTGCAGGAAATTCCTCCCAGTGATTTCCACGATATGACACGGCAATATACGCGCAGTATCTTTGACCTGTATAACACCATTTCACTGGGCGTTGATGGCACACCAATGAAAGCATTTAACCAGCTTAGTGATGAACAACGCTGGGCACTGGCCATCAGTGTAAGCCGTTTTTCGGGTAAGCATGAACAACGCGAGACCGGTAAATTATTATGGCAGAAGGGTTACTTACGCGATTACTTCAAATCACTATCTAACTTGACCGGTATGTCTTACGCCAAAGCTGAGGAGCTGGGTGATGACGCTAATGTTGATGGCAAAGCCATACTCGCTTATTTACGTAGCGAACCTTCCATTCTTGATGTGAGTGATCATGCGGCTCTGGATAACAGTATTGCCATGTTGGCAGTGAGTCTTGAGCATGCCCGTGCGGGTGATCATAAAGCTGCTTACAAGGCCGCTTTGTCAGCTTATCTTGATGGTTTTGAACTGGCCGAGCCGTCATTGGTGATTATCGATAAACCCCTCAAGTTGAAAGTTGAAAAAGAAATGATCGCTTTTCGAGAGTTTTCAAAGTCAGGTAATGTAGAACAGCTTGAACGTGTGCAAGTAGGTCTGGTTGATTTATTGAATGAATCGAAAAATGTCATTGGCTCAACTCAAATGTCACCGGCTGGAGCTTTCACGGGTTCTTTTATTATTTTATTGCGTGAAGGTGTGGAAGCGATTCTGGTACTCGCGGCTATTATGACTGCTCTGATTAAAACCGGTCGTCGTGAAGCGATGAAATATATTCACGCTGGCTGGGTTAGTGCGGTGGTACTGGGTGTGGTTACCTGGTGGGTAGCCGAAAATGTGATTTCAGTCAGTGGTGCCAGTCGTGAAGTCACAGAAGGGGCGGCAGCACTGTTCGCGGCACTGATATTAATATATGTTGGCTTCTGGCTGCATAGTGCCAGTAATAGTAAACAGTGGAAGAAGTTTATTGAGCACAAAATTGATAATGCCATGGAGAACAGTACCTTGTGGGTACTGGCCACGGTTTCCTTTGTTGCCGTCTATCGTGAAATGTTTGAAACCGTTCTGTTCTACCAGGCCATGTGGATCCAAATTGATAGCGGTGATTCGCAACAGGGTTTCCTGTTAGGTGTTCTAGCCGCATTAGCTTTGCTGTTGGTTCTGGCCTTCCTGGTGATGCGCGTCGGCACACGTTTGCCCATTAAGCAATTTTTCCAGATCAATGCCGTTCTGTTATTCCTGCTGGCGGTGGTCTTCACCGGCCAGGGTATAGCTGCCTTCCAGGAAGCCGGTGTGATTGCCAGTAGTATGATTGAATTTCCTAGAGTTGAAATGCTGGGCATTTATCCCACCATCCAGAGCCTGGGACTACAGCTATTTGTCCTGCTGCTGGGTGCTGGCCTGCTGTCTTATCAACGCAAGAAAAGCTAGCCCCGATGGTTAATCTATTCATAAGGCGAGTTTTATAACTCGCCTTTTTTATGGGGTATTAACTATGATAGGGTATCGCCAAGCAATACAATTCGTACCTTAGGTGGACAAGTTACATGCCCGATCAAAAAGATCTGGAACTTCTGATTCTAGGTCATACCCCGATACTTCAAATTGAATCGCATGAAGAAAAACGTGCGCTCAATCTTCTGGTGCGCATTGCGGTCGGTAACCGGCTGCCGGTTTATCAATGGTCGGTGACTGAAGGTTTGAAACGCCTGGATATTGACCTTGGTACACAGCGACATAATGCCGAGCCTGCGGATGTGCTCGGACATATCAAATCGTCAAACGCCGAAGGCATATTTGTACTGCTCGATTTTGACCCCTATGTCAGTGAGCCAACGAATACGCGTTACATCAAAGAAATTGCCATGAAATTCGATGGTAGCCGCAACAAGCTGGTGTTCATCAGTCATAAAATAAACATGCCAGCGAGTTTGAATCACAGCGTAGTGCGATTTGACCTGAGCCTGCCTAATGAAGAAGCGCTGATCAATATTGTTAAAGAGGAAGCCGTCAACTGGCAGAGAGAGTCTGGGCAGAAAGTATCGCTCGACAAAAAAGCTGTATCACGCATAGTCAGCAATTTGAAAGGCTTAACTTTCAAAGATTCAAGACGGCTGATTAGAAATGCCATCGTTCACGATAACGCCATTACTGAAAGCGATATTGATGCGGTGATGGAAGCCAAGTATCAGTTGCTGAATCGTGATGACGTAATTTCGTATGAATACGACACCGCTCGCTTTGGTGATGTTGGTGGTATGAGCAAGCTTAAGCAATGGTTGCATCAACGTGAAAAGTTTTTTCATGGTCAGGCTAACGTGCAGGGCCTTGATGCACCAAAGGGGTTGCTGTTGCTAGGTGTGCAGGGCTGTGGAAAAAGTCTTGCCGCCAAAGCTATCGCGGGCATCTGGAATGTACCCTTGTTGCGCTTTGATTTTTCAGCCCTGTACGACAAATACATTGGCGAGTCAGAAAATAATTTACGCTCATCGTTAAAAACAGCAGAAGTGATGTCGCCCTGTGTGTTGTGGATCGATGAAATCGAAAAAGGTATCTCAGGTGGTAATGATGATGGTACTGCAAAGCGTATATTGGGTGCCCTGCTAACCTGGCTGGCCGAAAATAAATCAAACGTATTTGTCGTCGCAACCGCCAATAATATCGAAGACCTGCCGCCCGAACTGATTCGCAAAGGCAGGCTGGATGAAATCTTTTTTGTTGATTTGCCTAACGTTGAAATTAGAAAACAGATTTTTTCTATTCATTTGGAAAAGCGACAGGTCTCAACCAGCGAAGTGAATCTTGATGAAGTAGCTGACATGTGTGATGGTTTTTCAGGTGCCGAGATTGAGCAGGTTGTGGTCAGTGCCCTGTATGCCGTGCGTGCAGAAGAAAATGAAATGAATACAAAATATCTAATCGATGAAATAAAAGCGACAAGACCTTTATCAGTGGTTATGGCAGAACGGATTGATCAGCTGAGGGAGTGGGCAGCGGACAGAACCGTGCCAGTTGATTAATTTAATTACATTTATATTTGAAAGGTGAGTGTATGGAAAATGCTGTTCTGTATATTTTGATTGCAACCGCAGTTGTTGTGTTAATCCTGAATATTGCTGCAACTTATGTTGTTTTTAATACTTATTTTGAAGTAAAAAAACGTCGCTTATATCAAACACTGTTTGTTTGGTTGCTGCCATTTGTTGGAGCGTTAATGGCTATTTATTTGAATCGGCAGGATTACTTTGAACAAAAACGACAAAGGCAGATAGGTAATCATACAAGTATCAGTAATTCAGATGCGATATCTCATGCTATTGCAGCAAATCATCGGGGTGGTCGATGAGAGGGTATTTAATAATGCGTCTTGTATGCAAACTTCCTTCTTAAATCTCGCAAAATAATATAAACCCACGGCCAGAATAATGCGCTGCTGAGAGAAGGCATAAAATACAACCAGGTATCGGGTGCATGTCCCATGATGCCACTCACCCATAAAACCAACGCTTGCTTAAGCAAAAGCAAAAAGAAAATGACGATAGCCTGTTGTAATAATGAGGCGACACGTAAGCGCTGATGTTGTGAGTGAATAATATAAATCACCAGCACCAGGCCAAGTGCATGTTGTCCAAGCAATGCACCGTGCGAAACATCCAGCATTAAACCTGCGCACCACGCGATGGTGACGCCGATGCTGGTGGGCAGTGCCATGGTCCAGTAAATTAAAACCAGGGTCACCCAGTCGGGACGAAAGGCGATGGCCCAGTCGGGTAGTGGCATCATGGCGAGCATGAAGGCCGCGATGATGGTGAGTACGCCGATACGTGTATTCCCGTTATTCATCGGAACTCAGGGGTGTTTGTGGTTGGTTATGCCAAACCAGTAATACTTCACGGCTGCGATCAAGCAGGGCGAGGGGTTCAGCTGTTACGGTGACGAAGGCTTCATCGGGTGAGCGTTCAATATGGGTTATTACAGCTACCGGGTAGTTGGCGGGGAAACGTCCGCCCAGTCCTGATGTAATTAAGGTGTCACCTTTGCGTATGTCGGCATTGTGCGGGATGTGGCGCAAATCGAGCTGGTCGATTTTTCCTGTGCCAAAGGCAACGGCGCGTAAGCCGGTTCGGTCAACCTGTACTGGTAGTGCGTGACTGGCATCGGTGATTAGCATGGCGGTGGCAGAGTTGGAGTTGGCGTGTATCACCTGTCCCATGACGCCCTGAGCATCGATTAATGGTTGTGATATATAAACGTTGTCATTCGTGCCTTTGTTGATCACGATGAGTTGTCGATAAGGGTCGACATCAACATTGATGATTTCGGCAATGAGTACTACTTCACCGGTTTTTGCTGTTGCACTGAGCAGTTCGCGCAAACGAATATTTTCTTTTTCCAGAATATCGAGCTTTTGCAGACGCACCTGATTTTGCAGATTCAGGTCTTCGAGTTGGCGTTTTTCGTCTAATAAGGTTTCGTGAGTACTGACGGTTTCATCGGTCCAGTGATACAGGCGAATGGGTAAATCGATGGTGTATTGCAGAGGGTAGAGCACGTACGACAGGGTATTGCGCACGGTTTCCATCTGTCCCCAGCGGTGATCCAGAGTCATCAGGCCAATGCTGGCAATGACCAGGGCAAGCGTGCGCAGGGTAACTGATGGGCCTTGTAGAAAAAGCGGTTGCATTAGGTTAGCAGCAAGCAGCCTATTTTATGGCAAAAGGTAACAGTGAATTTCCTGTCACGTGATTAATCGAGTGCGAGGAAATCAGCCCCATGTTCGTCGATGAGTTCCAGTACACGACCGCCGCCACGCGCGACACAGGTAAGCGGGTCTTCCGCCAGAACAACAGGCAGGCCGGTTTCTTCCATTAACAGACGATCAATATCACGCAGTAGCGCGCCACCACCGGTAAGTACAATGCCGCGTTCAGCGACATCCGCACCCAGCTCAGGTGGGGTTTGTTCTAATGCAGTTTTAACCGCCTGTACGATGCCTTGCAGTGGTTCCTGCAGGGCTTCAAGAATTTCATTGCTGTTGAGCGAGAAGCTACGGGGAATACCTTCGGAAAGGTTGCGGCCTTTAACTTCGATTTCCAGTAATTCTTTGCCGGGATAGGCGGTGCCGATTTCGTGTTTGATACGTTCGGCAGTGGCTTCACCAATCAGGATGCCGTAGTTGCGACGTACATAGCTGGTGATGGCTTCGTCGAATTTGTCGCCACCAATCCTGACTGAGGCTGAGTAAACGATGCCGTTTAGTGAAAGCACAGCAACTTCTGAAGTACCACCACCGATATCCAGCACCATGGAGCCGCGGGCTTCATCGACAGGCATGCCCGCACCGATGGCGGCTGCCATGGGTTCTTCAATCAGGTGCACACTGCGTGCACCAGCATCAGTAGCGGATTCGCGAATAGCGCGACGTTCAACCTGAGTTGCGCCGCAGGGTACGCAGATCAGTACACGTGGGCTGGGGCGCAGTAACTGACTTTCGTGAACCGAACGTATGAAGTGTTGCAGCATTTTAGCGGTGATATTGAAATCAGCGATTACACCATCGCGCATAGGGCGGATGGCCATAATATTTTGTGGCGTACGGCCGAGCATACCTTTGGCGGCTTTACCGTAAGCTTCGATCGTTTTCGGGCCACCGGGGCCGCGATCCTGTCGGATGGCAACGACTGAAGGTTCATCTAAAACGATACCCTTGCCACGTGCATAAATTAGTGTATTGGCAGTACCAAGGTCGATAGATAGGTCGTTGGAGAACATTCCCCTTAAGCGGTTCAGTAACATCTTTGTGTGCTCGTTTGTTCTGTTATTGTTATTAGTCTACTGAATATAGGCTAATTTTGGCT
>JAGLQT010000142.1 GCA_023136715.1 Gammaproteobacteria bacterium
AGCGCGGTTTATGCTAACTTTCCGCCCTTTACAGGCAGCTGTTGGCTGCGATGCGCTAGTACTGATTATTTTGGAGTGAATTCGATGTCCCTTGATGCGGATGCAGTGAAAAAAATTGCCTATCTGGCACGTCTAAAAATAGACGAGGCGGATGTGCCCGGTTATGTGAAAAACCTGTCGAATATTATCGACCTGGTTGAGCAGATGAATGCGGTGGATACCGAGGGTGTGGTGCCGATGTCCCACCCCATGGATGCGGTGCAGCGATTGCGTGAAGATAAAGTCACCGAGACCAATCAGCGTGAAGCGTTCCAGGCGATTGCACCAAAAACCGAAGACGGTCTTTATCTAGTGCCGCAGGTGATTGAGTGATGAGTGCCAAAGAAGTGGAAAAGTACCACGAAAAAACCATTGCCGAATTATCCGCCATGCTGCAAGCGGGTGAGGTCAGCAGTGTTGAGCTGACACAATATTTTCTCGATCGCATTAAAGCGCATGATGAAAAACTGAACAGCTTCATTACCGTCACCGAAGAGTCGGCGTTAGCGGCAGCGGTAGAGGCTGATGAAAAAATTAAAAATGGTGACTCGGGTCCTTTAACCGGTGTACCCATCGCGCATAAAGATATTTTCTGCACCGAAGGTGTACGCACCAGTTGTGGCTCGAAAATGCTGGATAATTTTATCTCGCCTTACGATGCAACCGTAGTCACCAAAATGAAAGCCGCCGGTGTGGTCATGTTGGGTAAAACCAACATGGACGAATTCGCCATGGGCTCATCGAATGAAACCAGTTATTACGGTGCGGTAAAAAATCCCTGGGATACAAGTACTGTTCCTGGTGGTTCTTCCGGTGGTTCGGCCTCTGCTGTCGGTGCACGCCTGGCACCAGCCGCAACCGGTACCGATACCGGTGGTTCGATTCGCCAGCCTGCTTCTATGTGCGGCATCACTGGTATCAAACCCACTTACGGTCGTATTTCTCGATTCGGCATGATCGCTTTTGCGTCCAGCCTGGATCAGGCCGGCCCGATGGCGCAGAGCGCGGAAGACTGTGCTTTGTTGTTGAATGCCATGGCCGGTTTTGATGAAAGAGATTCCACCTGCATCGACAAAGAAGTACCCGACTACACCGCCGAGTTAGATAAACCGCTTGAAGGTTTGCGCATCGGTTTGCCGAAAGAATATTTCGGTGAAGGTTTGAGTCCTGAAGTAGAAAAAATAATCAGGGGCGCGCTGGAAGAATACAAAAAACTCGGTGCAGAATTAATCGACATCGAATTGCCGAATAGTGGTTTGTCTGTGCCAGTTTATTACGTGGTGGCGCCAGCTGAGTGTTCGGCGAATCTGTCACGTTTTGATGGTGTGCGTTATGGCTATCGTTGTGAGAATCCGGTTGATTTAATGGATCTGTACACACGTTCACGCGGTGAAGGATTTGGTGCAGAAGTGAAGCGCCGCATCATGGTTGGTACTTATGCTTTGTCATCGGGTTACTATGATGCCTATTATCTGAAATCGCAGCAGTTGCGCCATAAAATCAGTGATGATTTTAAAGAGGCGTTTGAAAAAGTCGATGTCATCATGGGGCCAACCGTACCCGATACCGCTTTCAAAATTGGTGAGAAATCGGATGATCCGATTTCAATGTACCTGTCTGACATTTACACTATCGCGGTGAACCTTGCCGGTTTGCCGGGTATGTCGGTACCCGCAGGTTTTGTTAATGGTATGCCGGTTGGTTTGCAAATTACCGGTAACTATTTCAAAGAAAGTCAGTTGTTGAATGTGGCGCATCAGTATCAGAAAAATACTGACTGGCACCGTGCCATTCCGGAGGATTTCTCATGAGTTACGATAGCAATTGGGAAGTCGTGATTGGCCTGGAAATTCATTGCCAGCTTGCGACTAAATCAAAAATATTTTCAGGTTCTAGCACCGCTTACGGTGCTGAGCCAAATACGCAGGCGAATGCAGTTGATCTGGCTTTGCCCGGCGTCTTGCCCGTGTTCAATAAAGAAGCATTACGTCTGGCGGTGAAATTTGGTCTGGCGGTGGATGCTGAAATCGGCATGCGTTCGGTGTTCGATCGGAAAAATTATTTCTATCCGGATTCACCCAAGGCTTACCAGATTACCCAGATGGATCATCCTATCGTTGGCATAGGCCACATGGATATCGAACTGGAAAATGGTGAGACTAAACGCATTGGTATTACCCGTGCACATCTTGAAGAAGATGCCGGTAAATCGATGCATGGTAGTTATCATGGTATGACAGGTATCGATCTAAATCGCGCTGGTACACCGCTGATTGAAATTGTTTCCGAGCCGGATATGCGTTCTGCAAAAGAGGCGGTTGCCTATATGCGTAAGATTCATTCGCTAGTTCGATACATCGACATTAGTGATGGCAACATGCAGGAAGGTTCATTCCGTTGTGATGCCAACGTGTCAGTTCGCCCCAAAGGTCAGGAAGAATTAGGTACTCGCGCCGAGTTGAAAAACATTAACTCATTCCGTTTTGTCGAGAAGGCGATCAATATCGAAATCGAACGTCAGATTGATGTCATCGAAGATGGCGGAAAAGTGGTTCAGGAAACGCGTTCGTACGATGCCGATAAAAATGAAACCCGCTCGATGCGTAGCAAGGAAGAGGCCAACGATTACCGCTACTTCCCCGATCCTGATTTGTTGCCTGTGGTGATCGATGAAGCTTACGTCGAAGCAATCAGAAAAGAATTGCCCGAATTACCCGAGCAGAAAAAACAGCGTTACATTAAAGATTTTGAATTGTCTTCCTACGATGCCGATGTCATTACTTCGTCCAGAGAACTGGCGGATTATTTTGAAACCGTGCAGGCTAAATGCGGCGATGCAAAACTGGCGGCTAACTGGGTAACGGGTGAGCTGGCGGCAAGACTCAACAAAGAAGAAATTGAAATCACCGATGTAAAAGTGGGTGCTGAGGCCTACGCCGAATTATTGTTGCGCATTAAAGACAACACCATTTCCGGAAAAATCGCCAAAGATGTGTTTGAAGCGATGTGGAACGGCGAGGGCAGTGCCGACGAAGTTATCGAAAGCAAAGGCCTGA
>JAGLQT010000143.1 GCA_023136715.1 Gammaproteobacteria bacterium
AATGATTTTTTATCATTGCAGGCATAGGATGTTAAAAAACCAGAGTAGGATCGTTCCATGGTATCAATGATTAAGTTGCGTAACTGATGCGAATGGTTTTTGCGAGTTGTTCTTGAGTGTAGTCCTTTGTTACAACGGCATCGCCTATGTTTTTAAGTAACACCAGGCGTAGTACACCATCGATCACTTTTTTATCGACCGACATTAGATCAAGAAACTGCTGCTCGTCCATGCTGTCTGGTGCGGTAGTGGGAAGTTTGGCGTGCTGCATGATGGCAATGGTTTTTTGAACTTGTGTTTCATCAAGCCAGCCAAGCAGTGCTGACATTTTTGCTGCCATACACATGCCGGCACCAACGGCCTCACCGTGCAGCCATTCGCCATAACCCATGCCGGTTTCGATGGCGTGACCAAAAGTATGGCCAAGATTGAGCAGGGCGCGTTGACCACTTTCTTTTTCATCAGCAGCAACTACATCAGCTTTGGTCTGGCAGGAAACCTCAATCGCGTAAGCAAGTGCCTGAGGGTCGCGTTTCAGTAGCGCGTTCATGTTCTGGTCGATCCAGTCAAAAAAACCAGCATCCTTGATTAAACCGTATTTAATGACTTCGGCAAGGCCTGCACTTAATTGCCGGTCATCCAGCGTATTTAATGTGCTGGTGTCGGCGATGACTGCACGTGGCTGGTAAAAGGCGCCGATCATATTTTTGCCCAGCGGGTGATTAACACCAGTTTTGCCACCGACCGATGAATCGACCTGTGACAGCAAGGTTGTAGGTATTTGAATCAGGTGTACGCCGCGTTGGTAACTGGCTGCCGCAAAACCGGCCATATCGCCAACGACACCACCGCCGAGGGCGATAATGGTGGTATTTCTATCCATGCGATGAGTTAGCAGGGAATCAAAAATTGTATTCAGAACCTCGAGGTTTTTGTATTGCTCGCCATCGGGCAAAATCACGCTTTCATAGCGGATACCAGAGAGCAGGGCTTCGACCTTTTTCAAATATAAGGGGGCAACCGTTTCATTGCTAACAATCAAAGCGCTGTTGCCAGGAATATGTTTTTTTAGGATATCGGCCTGGTCGAGCAGGTTCTGGCCGATATAAATCGGATAACTGCGCTCACCCAGATCAACATTGAGTGTAGTGTGTTCGGACATGGAGTTATTCAGTTTGCTCTATTTAGTAATAGTCTATTCGGAAATATCAAGATGGCTAATAATAGCCTGTATCACGTGACGTAGCGAGTCATTGCTGGTATCAATAATATAGTCAGCCGTTTCCCGGTAGAGCGGGTCACGTTGTTCAATCAGTCGTGTCAGGATGACCTCGGCTGATTCTTCGCCGTGTAACAGGGGGCGATTTTTATCCTTGTGGGTGCGTTCGAGTAATGATTCCAGATCACTACTCAAATAAAATGCCGTACCGCGTGATTTCAGGTGCTGGCGGTTGCTGGCATCTAAAACTGCGCCACCACCTGTGGCTAGCACAATACCCTGTTTCTGGGTGAATTCGTCGATTACTGCTGATTCGCGTTTGCGAAAACCTGCTTCACCTTCTTTTTCAAATATTAGCGGGATATCAGCACCGGTTCGTTCTTCAATGATGCGGTCGCTGTCGTAAAAATCCATATTCAATCGACGCGCGAGCTGACGGCCTATGGTGGTTTTACCTGCGCCCATAGGGCCGATGAGGAAGATACTTGATTTTTGCATAGCTGAATTATACAGCTATATGGTTTGAAAACAGCGTGTTCAGATGTATGCTGATAATAAAATCATTGTTATCGTTACGGTGTAATCAGGCGTTGATACTGAATGATTTGTAACACGTATTTGGCATGCTATACCATACATATGATTTTTATGGGGTAAGGGTGTATACCTGATACTGACTCTCTTCAATGGTAGTCTTGCCAAAGTCCCCTTTGGAATAAAATGTTACTGAAGAGCCATCAGCTGAAGAGTGAGGTGCCTTGATTCGATTGGTATCATTTGAAAGCAGCAGCGTTATATTTGAACCATCACCGTTTGCTGAATATATATGATCCATACTAGTATCTTTTTCACCAGTCATATAGAAAATAGTACTGCCATCAGATGAAATATCAAATTGTTCCCAAGTTTCGAGGATTCCTGTGGTCGTTGATTCAAAATTTGAAACAAAGGTAGAGGTGCTAGTACCTGTGTCGACTGTGTATAGTGCATTGCTGGGGTCGAGATTAAGGTCGTATCGATGGAAGACTACTGTTGAGCCGTTTACATCTGATTTTATTTCATCAATAGTACCGTCAGCTGTGGTGTTAGTTACTTGCTTAAGATTTGAACCATCCGTGTTAATGGAGAATATTTCATCATTGCCATCGGCATTGCTTCCATCCGCCATTAGATCACTGCCATTATCAAAGAAAATGATGCTGCCATCTCCTGATAGTGCAAAATGTGAAGCACCGATATTTGCTAAATTTGTTAAATTTGTTACCTGTTTGATAATGTCATTGCCATCAGTGGTAAGTGTAAATATCTGCCTCCTATTACTAGGATTATTGCCTGTTAAATCTGCATCAGAAATGAATGCAACCAAGCTTCCATCATCAGTGATTTGTGATCCAGGCCAGGTAGTAGTGAAAGTCAGTGAGCTACCGATTTGTTGAACTGTTTTTGTGGCAGGGTCTATGATCTCTAGCTTGCCTGCGTCGTGAGTGTGAACCAGTTTGGTGCCGTCAGTCGAGATAGCTATGTCATCTGGGGATAATGACTTGTTTAAAGCTGTTTGTCCTATGCTGTCAGCGCGATAAATAAAAACATTGGCATTGAAGAGTGCCACTGCTACTGGATCATCGTAGGCTCCAGGTGTATCTGCATTACCTTTAACAATGATAGTAGGGGGTGTTGTGTCGCTAACAGACAGTCCTACAACTCTGAACTGCTCTTCACCAGAGCCATCTACTAGAGCGATTTTCTCTTGAAAATGTGATTTCAATGCTAGAGCACCAGAGTAAGTGATTCCATTGGTTCCACCTGTTCCACCTGTTCCACCTGTTGCAGCGGTTCCCGTCCCCAAAATTCCTTCTTCGGCACAGCCGAAAAGTGAAAGTGCTACGGCAAGGCCGGTTAGTAACTTCAGGTAACGCATATTGTGCATAATCCTATTTCCTATTTATCATCCTTGAATATAGATGGCCTTGTCTATGTGAAGAGCTGTGCCTTACAGTTTATAGCGACAGCGTATCCTTGAGTATCTTAGGCGTTACAAATATTAGTAACTCTGCTTTTGAATCACTTTCCAGTGTGTGTCTGAATAAGAAGCCTATCAGAGGTAAATCACCTAATAAGGGGATTTTGTCTACTTCGTTACGGGTAATCTGTTCATAAATACCACCTAGCACAATGGTGTCACCATTATTAACCAGAACCTGTGTTTGTACTTCACGGGTATCGATACTTGGGATGCCTACGAATACTTCTCCGACGGAGTCTTTATTGACGGATAAATCCATAATAATGGTGTCATCCGGCGTGATTTGAGGTGTTACCTTGATGCTTAATACGGCCTTCTTGAACTCAACTGTCGTAGCACCACTTGAGGAAGCTGTTAAATAGGGGATTTCAACACCCTGCTCAATAAACGCTTCATGCCTGTCTGCAGTTACTACACGCGGACTGGAAACAACTTCACCCTTATTTTCACTCTGCATAGCAGAGATTTCCAGGTCAACTAGAGAGCCGCCTTTTAGCACGGAGAAGGCGATAGCTCCTGCAGTTGAGCCGACAACTGGTAGGTTGACGCCGAGACGACCATCGATTGATGGGTGGCTGATGGGTGTTGCAAGACCTGTATTGCTGATGTTTGTAGTGGCTTCATCAATAACGCTACTGGTACCGAACATATTGCCTTGAATAGTGGTAATGCCATCATCGCCATGGCTACTGATTTCGCTAACGCCAAATCTGGTACCGAGCTCTTTTGAAAAATCATCAGAGGCAATGACGATTCGTGAACTGATTAGAACCTGACGAATGGGCACGTCCAGTTTATTAAGGATGCGACGTATTCCACTGATAACTTCATCGGTATCTTTTACTATTAAGGTGTTAGTGCGCTCATCTATGATTACGCTGCCTCGGGAAGATAATAAACTGCCACTAGTTTCACCTTCGCCACCTTCGCTTGTGAACAAAGATTCAAGTTGAGTGACTTTGGCAAAATTAATGGTAAAGAAAGCGCTACGTAATGGTGCGAGATCTGTGATGGCCATAGAGGCTTCAAGGTCGATTTTTTCCTGTGCAGCAATTTCTTCGCTGGGAGCTATCAACATGACATTACCTGATTCGCGTTTAGATAATCCTTTGGCTTTCAGAATAATATCGAGCGCTTGATCCCATGGGACATTTTTCAGGCGTAAAGTAAGATTGCCATCGACTGAGTCACTAACAACAACGTTCAGGCCGGTGAAGTCGGCAATTAGTTGCAATACCGCACGTATGGGAATGTCCTGGAAATTAAGTGATAAGCGTTCTCCAGTGTAACCGAACTTTGCTTTGTTTTGTTCGTCCAGTTCTTCTTCGGTAATGGGTTTGAGTTCTATAGTGAAGATGTTGTCTGCCTGATAAGCAACATGCTCAAAATCCCTGGTTGATGGCTCAATTTCGATGCGGGTATCACCATCTTTTTTGAAACTGCTGATAGATTTAACAGGCGTTGCGAAGTCGAGTACGTCCAGTGATTGATGTAGGCTTTCTGGAATATCTGAACCGATAAATTTAACGATAATTTTGCCAAATTCCTCGCTAATATCCATGGGTATATTGTTTTCAGTGAGAGTCACGACCACTCGGCCTTCACCTTTTTCACCACGACGGAAGTCGATATTGCTAACGCCTCTTTTGAGGTCGGAGTATCTTGTGTTATCGATTTCTTCAATTACATCGCCATTGCTGTCCAGCGCTGAACTTGCTATCTGATCAGTAAAAGAGGTGTCTGCAACTTCACTCCCCAGGGTGATTAACACTGTTTTGTCGTTGGTGTTGACCTGGTAGGGAACAACCTCCGTTAAATTAAGTATTACACGTGTTCTGTCCTTAGTGCTGATAGTTGTTACAGACTGTGTAATGCCGATACCAATGGGTTGTTGTTTTTTAGGTAAAGAGCTGCCTGTACCAGTGAAGTCAAATGCAATACGAGCCGGATTATCAATGGTGAAACTTAAAGGTTTGATGGCCTCCTGACTCATTTTTAATATGATTTGTAGACGATTGCCAGGCAAAGTATCGTATTCGATAGATTCGATCATGTTCTGGTTGGCTGACGCAGAGGTACTGCCTAAAGATAGCGCTAGCAGCATAAATAATTTACGTGCTCTGTAAAAAATATTCCCTGTGCTACGATTTTTGGTTATTGTTATTTTCATATCTCGCTCCACGCGTTACTCATTTCCGACGGCTATTGATGCATCACGCTCAACGTAGCCACCGACGCCATCCGGTACAATTTCTACCAGATAAATTTTTGTTTCTGTTATTTTTACTATACGACCTTCATTCTGCCCCATGTAGTTCCCTAGCTTTACTCGGTGAACTACGTTTTTGGGGTCTTTAATAAGCCCCCATGAGTCATCTTTCTGTGCCAGTGTGCCAACCATTGATAATGTATCAAGAGGGAAGACCTCAAGATATTGTTTTGGTCTACTGGATTCAGGGTGTAAAGAATCTTTTGTTAAGCCCGGATCCTCTTCGGTGAGGTCGATAGCGGCTACAAAAGGGTCGCGTAAATCTTCAGCAGAATAGGTGAAACTTTCATAGGGTCTAAATTGTGGGATTGGACGCACACTTCCTACGTTAGAAGCTTTAGTTGTTTCTATGAAGTTATGTAAATCGCTAATATCTTTGCTGCAGCCGCTTACCAGAAGAGCGAATAGAGGGAAGGCTATAGCATTTCGGCTTATTGTCTTTGATCTTGTTTTCATCGTTATTCCTTCGCAGACTCATCAAGATACTGATAGGTCACTGCAGTGATGCTCATTTCTAGTTTTACACCTTTACGTTCCTTACCACCAGGTGGAGCAATAGTAATATCTTGCAATGTTACGATACGCGGCAATGCAGCAACACCGCTTACAAAGGCGGCAAATTCGTGATAGCGGCCAGTTACCTTTAACTTAATCGGGTATTCTGCATAAAACTCTTTAGGGTTGAGGCCTTCTGGTTTGAAATAGTCAATTTCCAGGCCGCTTGATATACCTGTTTGCGATATATCAGTTAGTAGTGTTTCAATTTCTGTACTATTGGGTAATTGGCGTAGTAAAGCACCAAAAGATGAGCGCATTTCTTCCAGCTGTTGCTTATAGGCATCAAGGTTGACTGCCTTAGCGTATTTTTCTGAAAACGTTTGTTTCAGGGTGGTTTCTTCAGTTTTTGCCTTTTTTAGCTCATCCAGTTGTTTGGTGGTATCAAGAAAGTATCCTGCAGTAGCGACGGCAATGCAGACAATAATAATGAGTACGGCTTTTACTGGCCAGGGGGCGACGCCTATTTTTTTGATATCATTGATATCAATATTATTAAGATCGATTTCAGAGAGATCCATTAGTTATTGTCTCCATCTTCACCTTCACCTTCACCTTCAGGGCTGGATTGAGAGGTGGTTAATGCAAAAATGCTACTTCCCATGCTGCCCTTTTTAGTTTCAATGACGGTTAACTTGGGTGTTGCCATCCAGTCGGATGTGTCAATGTTTCTCATGTATGCTGATACGCGGCCATTGGATTCTGCTACGCCATTAATGGTTAGAGCTTTTCCGCTTTGTTTGATGCTGGTGAGGTAGATGCCCTCGGGTACCGTTCTGACAAACGCATCAAATAAATGAACGATTTGTGGTCGTTGATGTTGTAGTGATTGAATAACTTCCATGCGAGCAAGCAATTCTTGTTTGGTTTCTTCCAGGGCATCTATTTCTTTTAATGCAATATCCAATTGAGTAATTTCTTTTGTCAGCGTTCCATTACGAAACTGCTGATGGTTGATTTGTCCTGCGATGTTTAAATGAACAGCTGCAACTAGGGTTATTGTCAGAAACGCAAAAAGCCCTAGCATGGTGACAAATTGTCGGGTCTGCTCTGCACGTAATTCTTCGCGCCAGGGTAGTAAGTTAATTTTAGCCATTAATCAAAACTCCTCATGGCCAGGCCGCAGGCAATCATTAATGAAGGTGCGTCATTACTCAATGATTGAGGGTTCACTTTAGGTGATAGCGACATGTTGGCAAAAGGGTTGGCGATGACTGTGGGTGTCTCCAGTTGGCTTTCTATTAATTCATCGATGCCAGGTATAGATGCACAGCCACCAGCTAGAGCAATTAGGCTAACATTGCTATGTTGTCCCGCAGTGTAGAAAAATTGCAGAAAACGTCCCACTTGTTGTGCGATGGTTTCTTTAAAAGGTTCTAAGACTTCGGGGATGTAGTTATCTGGTAGGCCGCCCGCTTTTTTAAGGCGGCCAGCTTCTTCGTAGGATAAACCATAACGTCGCATGATTTCTTCGGTGAGCTGTTTGCCACCAAAACTTTGTTCACGAGTATAAATAAGGTGACCATCTTCGATAACATTCAGGCTTGTCATCGTCGCACCAATATCGACGACCGCAATAATTCGATTATCTTCGCCTTCTTCTATTTGTTCTGTGATTAATGATGAAGATTTTTCAATGGCGTAAGCCTCAACATCTACAATTTTTGGCTTTAGGTTGGCTATCTCTAGTGCCGTAGTACGCATTTCAATATTTTCGCTACGTGAGGCAGCTAGCAATACATCAATTGTTTCGGGATTATCTGCAGAAGGGCCGATGACCTCAAAATCAAGGTTAATTTCTTCCAGAGGATAAGGGATATATTGATCGGCTTCCATTTCAATCTGGGATTCAAGCTCGCTATCATTGTCAGCAAGGTTAGCAGGCATGGTAATTACTTTGGTGATAACGGCGGAGCCAGCTACAGCAACGGCCGCATTTTTTGCTTTGGTGCCACTTTTTTTCAGCGCTTTCTGGATGCACTCGCCCACAGCTTCAGGGTCCTGAATATTTTTTTCAGAGACGGCATCGTCTGGCAATGGCTCAATGGCCAGACTTTCCACTTTATAATGCCCATCAGCCTTGGATAATTCGAGCAGCTTTACCGTAGTAGAGCTGATATCCAAGCCTAATATGGCAGGTTGTTTTGGTTTCAGCAGAGACACGTCTCAATCCCCATAATCCATTTATTTTAAGTAGTTATAGAACATATTTGTAATTATGCATTAAATATTAGGCGCAAGTATTGAAAAATTCTAGTTAAATATTGAATTAATCGCCAAAGCGTAGTCAAAAGACTATAATTTGCAGCCTATTTTAGACGAGTTAATGTGCGCGAAAGAAAATATGAAGCTGATTAAAACACTCAAATACGGTCTGATTGCGTCATCGGCAATTGCAGTGCTCTCGTTGGCTTCTCTATTTGCCTTATATTTTTATCTTGCACCTCAATTACCCTCTATTGAAGGCTTAAGCGATACTCGGCTGCAAGTTCCATTGCGTATATATAGCAGTGATGGGGCTTTATTGGGGGAATTTGGTGAGAAAAGACGCACTCCAAAAAAACTCGAAGAAATTCCTGAGTTAATGCAGCATGCATTTCTAGCGGCTGAGGATAATCGTTTTTATGATCACGGTGGCGTAGATTATCAGGGGATATTGCGAGCCGTGATTAATTTGATTAAAACCGGTGAGCGAGGCCAGGGTGGTAGTACTATCACCATGCAGTTGGCGAGAAATTTCTATCTCAGTAAAGAAAAAACTTATACACGTAAGATCAGAGAGATTTTTCTAGCATTTAAAATTGAGCGTGAACTGAGTAAGCAACAAATCCTTGAGCTCTATTTAAATAAAATTTATCTGGGTAAGCGGGCTTATGGTGTGGCCGCGGCCTCACAGATTTATTATGGTAAAGAGCTGTGTGAGCTGAGTGTTGCACAGGTAGCCATGATTGCAGGTTTACCCAAAGCTCCATCGCGTTACAACCCTATTGTTAACCCTGATCGTGCATTAACTCGGCGTAATTATGTGTTGTCGAGGATGCTAGCGTTAGGTTTTATTTCGGATGACGTTTTTGAGCAAGAGGAGATGGCGAGTGTAACCGCTGTGCGTCATCTCAGCCGTATTCAAGTTCAGGCGCCCTATGTGAATGAAATGGTGCGTGCTGAAATTGTTAAGCAATTTGGTGATGAGGCTTATTCAAGGGGGTTGAATGTCTATACCACTATTGAAGGTAAGTTGCAGCAGGCGGCCAATGAGAGTTTGTGGAACGGCCTGGTAAATTATGATCGTCGTCACGGTTACCGTGGTGCGGTGCGACATGTTGAGTTGAATGAGGGTAATCCTGAATCCAGTTTACATAATGATGAGGCTTTGATTGAAATTCTTAAGCATGATGGTGATTTTGGCTCATTTAAACCAGCGCTGGTTCTATCTATTCATGATGAGATAGAAAATGGTACATTGAAAGAGGGTTCTGATTTGGGGCGTTACGCCAGGATATTTTTGAAGAATGGTGAAAGAGCTATTTTACCGTTGCAAGGTATTGCTTGGGCTCGACCTTATATTAGTTTGAATCGTGTTGGTAGCGAGCCGAAACGTATCGATGAGGTTTTGCGTGCAGGTGATGTTATCTGGGTGTCTAAGCAGGAAGATAATACCTGGGCTTTAGCTCAGGTCCCCGAAGTGCAGGGTGCTCTGGTGGCGATCGCGCCGAATGATGGAGCTATTCAAGCACTTAAAGGCGGTTTGAATTTTAATCGCAGTAAATTTAATCGCGCCACACAGGCCAGGCGTCAGGCTGGCTCAGGTTTTAAACCGGTGATTTATTCATCGGCGTTGTCGAAATCGTTCACGCCCGCAAGCCTTATTAATGACGCACCTGTTGTTTTTGAAGACGAGGCGCTGGAAGCTTCCTGGCGACCAGAAAATTACAGTGGCAAGTTTTTTGGCCCGACTCGGTTACGTAAAGCCTTGTACAAATCTCGTAACCTGGTTTCTATTCGATTGTTGCGTTCAATCGGCGTGAATTATGCAACTAATTTTGCGCGTAATTTTGGTTTTGATAATAAGGGGCTACCACACGATTTATCACTGGCATTGGGCAGTTGTGAGGTGAGTCCTTTACAAATGTCACGTGCTTATTCGGTGCTCGCTAATGGTGGTTATCTGGTGCAGCCTTATTTGATTGATCGTATTGAGGATATGGATGGCTCGATATTGTTTGAGGCTGATCCGGCGGTTGCCTGTGTTGCCTGTGAGTTAGCTAAGCGTAATGTTGAGCAGGTAATGCCTGAAGGTAATGAGGAAGAGATATTGCCTGGCCTGGAAGTGGGTAGTGAGGAAGAAATATTGCCAGGTCTGGATGTGGGCCAAGAGGAAGAAGTCCTGGCGGCATTGCCCAAGCAGGCAGAGCAAACACTGGAGCCTCGTTTAACTTATCAGATGAATTCAATATTACAGGATGTGGTGTTGCGAGGAACGGGTCGTAAAGCAATGTCGTTAGGACGTAAGGATCTCGCTGGTAAAACAGGCACCACCAATGATCAGCAAGATGCGTGGTTTAATGGTTTTCACCCTGATTTAGTGGCTATAGCATGGGTGGGTTTTGATCAGATGAAACCCCTGGGGGTAAGGGAAACAGGTTCACAGGCGGCATTGCCTATCTGGATTGATTTTATGAAAGAGGCGTTGGCAGGTGTGCCTGAGAAACGTCTGAAAAGCCCCGAGGGATTGATGACGATAAAGATCAATGCTGAAACGGGTGCAGCCGCCACTGATCTGGATAAAGATACTATCTTCGAGATTTTTAGAAGTGAGAACGCACCTAAGGTTGGAGTGTTGCCACCACCTGGTGTGGATATGGATGTGAAAACGGGCGCGCCGATTCCTGAGCAATTGTTTTAGAGTGATGTTACCAGGCCACGGTGTCCTTTAGTTTTTGTAGGGGCGTGGTCGCTGTTAGCGGTGGTACTGGGCGCTTTCCTGATGCACGGTATCAACCAGTGCTTTAACGTTCTCGGGATTAATGTTTGGCGTGATGCCATGACCGAGATTGAAAACATGGCCTGAGCCATGACCATAGGACGCCAGAATGCGAGCAGCCTCAGCTTTAATAACTTCAGGTGAGGCGCCCATTGCAGCAGGATCCATATTGCCCTGCAGCGCCACTTTGTCACCAACCTGTTCGCGTGCGACACCAATATCAATCGTCCAGTCCAGTCCCAGTGCATCACAGCCAGTTGCTGCGATGTCTTTTAACCAGAGTCCACCGCCCTTGGTGAACAGGGTGACGGGGATTTTCTGACCATTAACTTCACGAGTTAGCTGATCAACGATTTTCTGCATATAGGCGAGTGAAAATTCTTTGTAGTGTGCGTCACTGAGTGCGCCGCCCCAGCTATCAAAAATCATCACCGCCTGTGCGCCGGCTGCAATTTGTGCGTTTAAATAAGAAGCGACTGAATCGGCTAAAACAGAGAGCAGTTGATGCGCTGATTTAGGGTCTTCGAATAACAGTCCTTTAATTTTCGAGAAAGTTTTACTGCTGCCACCTTCAACCATGTAAGTGGCCAGCGTCCAGGGGCTGCCGGAAAAACCAATCAAAGGCACATCGCCGTTCAACTCTTTTCTGATCAGGCTAACCGCGTCAATCACGTAAGATAATTCACCGTGCGGATCGGGCACACCCAGTTTGGCAATGTCGGCGGCACTTTGAATAGTTGATTTGAATTTAGGGCCTTCGCCTTCTTCAAAATACAGACCTAAACCCATGGCATCAGGAATGGTCAGAATATCTGAGAACAGGATAGCGGCATCCAGATCAAAACGACGCAGTGGCTGCAATGTGACTTCGCAAGCCAGGTCAGGCGTGCTGCACAAGGTCATGAAGTCGCCGGCTTGCTCTCGTATTTTTCGGTACTCGGGCAGATAACGACCAGCCTGGCGCATAATCCAGACGGGTGTACGATCTACCGGTTGTCTAAGTAGTGCGCGGAGGAATCGGTCGTTTTTAAGAGGGGGGTAGCTGTTTGACATATCAGGCAGAAAGAATAGCTTTGATCTGTCCGCTGATCGCACCGACATCGCCACGACCCACAACCTGCGGTCTTACGATACCCATCACCTTGCCCATATCTTTTATAGATTCGGCACCGGTTTTGCTAATCGCATCTTTAATGATCGCTTCGACTTCTTCTTCGCTGAGCGCCTGAGGCAAGAAGGTTTGAATAACATCGATTTCGGCTTGCTCAATTTTGGTCAGATCATCACGACCTGCTTTATCAAACATACCGATAGATTCACGGCGTTGCTTGACCATTTTGTCAAGAATACCGATGACGCGGGTGTCGTCCAGTTCAACGCGCTCATCCACTTCAACCTGCTTTAAAGCAGATAGTATTAGGCGAATGACGCCAAGACGTGGCTTATCGCCAGCTTTCATGGCCGCTTTCATCGCATCCTGTAGACTGGTTTTCAGGGCGCTACTCATAGCGTGCTGATTCCGGTATTAACGTCTACGTTGATGAGGTGAGCGAGCGAACTTGCTGCGTTCTTTAGACAGTTGTTTCAGGTGACGCTTAACAGCAGCGGCAGCTTTGCGTTTGCGTTCTGTAGTGGGTTTTTCGTAAGCTTCGCGACTGCGAACTTCGGTCAAAACACCGGCTTTCTCACAAGAGCGTTTGAAGCGACGTAGTGCAACGTCAAAAGGTTCGTTTTCTTTAACACGTATTGCTGGCATAGTTGTTCTCAAAAATACAAATACATAAAAAATCCGCATCCAGGTGCGGTGAACGGCGTAGTATATCTTACTTTTACCAAAACCCCAAAGCCTAAGAGAGTGAAATGATTGTTCTTGGAATTGAAAGCTCCTGTGATGAGACAGGAATTGCGTTATATGACAGTGAAAAAGGCCTGATTTCTCACGTATTGCACAGCCAGATTGAGCTGCACGCTGAATATGGTGGGGTCGTGCCTGAGCTGGCTTCGCGGGATCATATTCGTTATCTAGTACCGCTGATGGAACAGGCCTTGCAGCAAGCTGGCCTTACTCGCGATGATATAGATGGTGTGGCTTACACCGCTGGCCCCGGCCTGATCGGTGCGCTGATGTCGGGTGCCTGCGTCGGTCGCAGCCTGGCCTGGGCGTTGGATGTGCCGGCGACTGAGGTGCATCATATGGAAGGCCATTTGTTGGCACCCATGCTGGAAGAAAATCCACCTGAATTCCCCTTTGTCGCCTTGCTAGTTTCCGGCGGGCACACTTTGTTGGCGCACGTTACCGGTGTGGGCGAGTATAAATTGCTGGGGCAAAGTCTGGATGATGCTGCCGGTGAGGCTTTTGATAAAACCGCTAAAATGCTGGGACTCGGCTACCCCGGTGGGCCGGTGTTGGCCAAATTGGCTGAACAGGGAACGGCGGGTGTCTTCAAGTTTCCACGGCCAATGACCGATCGTCCCGGACTGGATATGAGTTTTAGCGGCTTAAAAACTTTTTCACTCAATACCTGGCAGAAATTAAAGATCGAGCATGAGGGGCAGGCAGAAAAATTAGCGCAGGCTCAGGCTGATGTGGCCAGGGCTTTTGAAGAAGCGGTGGTCGCTACGCTGTCGATCAAATGCAAACGGGCAATCCAGCAGACGCACTGCAAAACCCTGGTGATTGCTGGTGGTGTCGGTGCCAATCAACATCTGCGCCAGCAGTTGGCAAAAATGATGAAAAAAGAAGGTGGCGAGCTGTATTATCCGCGCATCGAATTTTGTACCGATAATGGCGCGATGATTGCCTACGTCGGTTGCCTGCGCCTGATGGCGGGTGAAAACAAGGAATTAAGTATCGATGCGCGTGCGCGCTGGCCGATGGATGAGCTGTCTTCTATTCAGATTTAGATTTAGATTTTGAGTTCTGAATCATTTGTTTGATATTATTGCGATGACGCCAGATAAGCAGGACAGCCATAAAAGTAACCGCGGTCATTAACACTTCTGAACCATCAAAATACCAGACGATGAAGGGTGATGAAGTCGCTGAAACCAGAGCAGATAGCCCAGATATTCTGAATAGAAACATCACCAGTCCCCAGACGGCCAGAGCTGCCAGGCCAATCATCCAGTTGGTGCCTAATAAAACACCGTAAAAAGTTGCCACGCCCTTGCCACCCTTGAAACGATAATACAAAGGGTAAAGGTGACCTAAAAAGGCGGCGATACCGGTGATGGCCAAAGCGGTAATATCGGCTGAAAGTTGCTGCACGGCTAAAACAGGCAATAAGCCCTTCAACATGTCACCCAATAAGGTAATAATAGCCGCCTTTTTTCCACCGGTGCGTAGCACGTTGGTGGCACCGGGGTTGTTCGAGCCTACGCCGCGAGGGTCTTCCAGTCCCATCAGTTTGCAGGTGATGATGGCGGTGGAAATCGAGCCGATTAAATAAGCGGCCAGAGCAAAAAATATATAATTGGGATCAAAGTTCATAGTGCTGGAAAATGTGTTTCAGTAAAAACGTATAATGTTGCTAAAAATCGAGAGCAAGCTTACCTCAGGTCATCAATTAATGCCGCCCCAGAATAATAGAAAAGCAAATCTAGGAAAAGTAACCTGTGTGTTTGTACATGGCTGGGCGATGAACGGTGCCGTCTGGGAGGGCTGTTTCGATTTGCTGCCCGACTGGATCGACGTGATTCAGGTCGATTTGCCCGGACACGGCACCATGGCCGATGTTAAAGCAGAAAGTATTAATGATTATGTACAGGCGCTGGCCGCGCTGGTGAATCGCCCCGTCATCTGGGTGGGCTGGTCGTTGGGTGGGCTGGCGGTGTTGCAGCTGGTCAGGGATTATCCAGAACGCGTTGCAGGTTTATTCATGGTCGCGAGTACGCCCTGTTTTGTTCAGAAAGAAGACTGGCCATGCGCGGTAGATAAAAATGTCTTCGAGTTATTTGCTGATTCACTGGAAAAAGATACCGATGCCACCATCAAACGTTTTCTAGCATTGCAGGTAAAAGGCTCGGGCGTGGCCATGAGTACGGTTCGTCAATTGCAGCAGTCATTGCAACAACGCGGTCGTGCATCCATCGAAGCGCTGCGCTCGGGTCTGGATATCCTGGCGACAACGGATTTGCGCATTGAGCTGCCTTATTTAAATTGTCCGGTGACATGGTTATTGGGTGGGCGCGATACGCTGGTGCCGGTTTCTGTGTCGGAAGAATTAAAAACCTTGCAGCCTAATATAAAAACCATCATTGAAAAAGAAGCGGCGCATGCACCTTTTATTTCGCACCCAGAAAACTTTGCCGCAGCGCTAATCGAATTTGCAGAAGGTTTACGATGACACAAGTTTTTGATCAGCAACGTGTGCGCAAGGCTTTTGATAAAGCTGCCGATAGTTACGATGAAGCGGCGGTATTGCAAAAAGAAGTTTGCAAGCGTCTGCTGGAAAAACTGGATGTGGTTCGTCTTTCACCAGACTGGATTTTAGATGCGGGTACGGGTACGGGTGAAGCAGTTAAACCATTACAGAAAAAATATAAAAAAGCCGAGCTGGTGTTGTTTGATTTATCGGAATCCATGTTGCAAAAAGCGGTTAAGCAGGGTGCGCTATTAAGAAAGCCGCATCAGGTTTGTGGCAATATTGAGTCACTGCCTTTTGCTAATCAGAGTTTCGACTTATTGTTTTCCAATTTGGCTATGCAGTGGTGTAATGATCTTGGCGCAGCGCTAACTGAATTCAAACGTGTATTGAAGCCGGGAGCATTGTTGCAGTTTGCTACTTTTGGGCCAGATACTTTGAAGGAGCTCCGCGCTAGCTGGGGAAAAGTTGATGAGGCGGTGCATGTAAATAGTTTTGTTGATATGCACGACATTGGTGATGGTTTACTGCAAGCGGGATTTGCTGAGCCAGTAATGGAATCAGAAATTATCACTGTCAATTACAAAGAAGTTGATACCCTGATGCAGGACTTGCGCGATATCGGTGCCAACGTAACGGCAAATGGTCACCGACAGGGCTTATTAACGCGCAATATGTTGAAGCAATTGCGTGCGGCCTATGAAGTATATAGGCAGGCGGATGTGTTACCGGCAACTTATGAAATTGTTTATGGTCATGCGTGGGTTTCCGATTCAAAGAGTGGTGCTGGACACGAAGACATTGAAGTTGTTTTTAATGGTGGTTTACGCTAGTTAGAAAATATTGCAAATATTTAGTATATGCATGATGATGCAATCTCGGTTTATTGAAAAAAATAAATAGAAGTGTAAATGCTCAAAAAAGTTGTTAGCAGCTATTATTGTTGCATTGAATATTAATTAATTTTTATTTAAGAGGGGGAATTATGAGAAAACTAAGCGCAGTGCTTATTCTTATGTTAGTTGCAGGTTCTAGTTATGCCGCTAAAGCAGATAAAATATATCTAGGTGGTGGGTTGGGTTTTAACTCTATATCGGGCATCGACTTTAGTGATGGTCTGGGTTTTCAGATTTTTGGTGGGTATGATTTACCTGTAAAAATGGGAAAAGGAAAATTATCACTGGAAGTTGGTTATATGGACAGTGGTGATATGGAAGTAGCAAAGCTTCCTGCTATATTAGGGGGTGCGACTATAGAGGGTAAAGCAACGGGTCTTTGGGGTAATGCCGTTTACAGTTTGCCATTGCAGGATAAAATGAATTTTATCGCGCGTGCAGGATTAGATATTGGTGATGATGATGGTTTAATGATTGGTGCGGGTTTAGGTTTTAAAATAAACCATAAAATAGAAATTCGGGGTGAATATGTGATTCGTGACACTATCGATTCCTTGCAAATTAATATGGTTATGAGAATGTAGTTTCGCTTTCATTATATTCATAAAAAAACCGGCGAAGTTGCCGGTTTTTTTATGAATGAAGCTTTATTGAAATCAGATGCTACGCAGTAAATGCAACGCGTAATTTCTTGATTGCGTTCTGCTCAATCTGGCGAATGCGCTCAGCAGAGACCTGGTATTCATCGGCCAGTGTGTGCAGTGTCGCCTTGTCTTCATTCAACCAGCGGCGCTGAATGATGTCGCGGCTGCGCACATCAAGTTGCTGCAATGAGGTTGCCATAAGCTCCAGATGCTGAGACTGACTATCGTCGACTTCTAACTGACGTGCCGGATCAGCATGCTGGTCGGTCAGGTAAGCAGAGGGTGAAAAAGCCTGTTCATCGTCTTCGTTAGCAGGTGCATCAAAAGCCACGTCATAGTTGCTCAGACGGGATTCCATTTCTA
>JAGLQT010000144.1 GCA_023136715.1 Gammaproteobacteria bacterium
ACATCCTGAACTTCTTCGTGATTGAACCAGCCCAGACGTTTCTTGCTGCTACGTAATTTGAAGAATAATTTGCGCTGGGGTTTGGTAGTCGCAACTTTCACGATCTTCCAGTTACGAATGACAAATTCATGGATTTCGGCCTTGATCCAGTGCACGGCATAGGAAATCAGGCGAACATTATGATCCGGTGAGAAGCGTTTAACCGCTTTCATCAAGCCGATATTGCCTTCTTGAATCAGGTCATTGAGCTGCAGGCCGTAGCCCATATAGCCACGAGCAATTTTGACGACAAAGCGCAAGTTAGCCATGACCAATTGCTGAGCGGCATCGACGTTACCATTTTCCTGAAGCTCAGTTGCTAGTGCGCGTTCTTCCTCGGCTTCAAGTACTGCAATGCTATTCACTTGATGAATATAAGCACTCAGGTTACTAACGCTAACCGGCGTTTGATGGTAAGCAGGAACTAAAGCTGTGTTCATAAGTATGTCTCCACGATTCATAAGCAAGATATTAGCACTCTTATAGTACGAGTGCTAATTTTAGCAAAAGTTCCGCAGGATATTCCTATGCTTTTTTGATGGAAATCAAGAAGATGGCGAGGTTTAACTGGGTTCGATTTCGTCCAGATGACGGCCTACAGCCAGCCATGAGCCGAGCAGGCCCAGGCTGCAGCTGATTATCATGAGGCTGCTTGCATCGCCGAGGCTGAGTCCACTGAGTTGAAAGTCACTGTGGTAAAGCAGGGCCAGTTTTTCGACGGGTTCTGCCAGCATATAGAGTGATAATGAGGTTAATAACCAGGCCAGTAGGCCGCCGCTAAAGCCGTACCAGAAGCCGGTGTACAGAAAGGGGCGACGAATAAAGGCATTGGAGGCACCAATGAGTTTTGAGACTTCAATTTCAGAGCGGCGATTTTGAATATCCAGGCGAATGGTATTGCCGACAATCAGCAATACGGCCAGTCCCAGTAAGCTGCCGATGGCCCAGATAACGCGATGGGCGATTTCGAGCAGGGCGTACAGGCGTTTCACCCATTGCATATCCAGTTGCGCAATTTCTACCAGTTTGTCACTTTCCAGTTCTTTGAGCAGGTGCTTGATGCGGTTAGGTCGGGCGGTATCAATGATGGGTTGAACCACTAATACGATGGGTAGCGGATTACCCTCAAGAAATTGCAGTGCATCGCCAAAGCCGGAGTTTTGCTTGAATTGCTCAAGCCCCTGCTCTTTTGAAATCATACTTATGTGCTCGATTTCATTGTGTAGTTGCAGGCGATTGAGCAGTGTTTGGGCTTTTCCCTCAGTCACCCTGGCATGCAGAAATAGTGAGATTTTGGTCGAGCTGTCCCAGCCGGCACTCAGGCCGCTGATGTTATTGAGTGCTAAATACAGCCCTGCTGGCAAGGTTAGTGCGATGGCGATAACAGCCATGGTCATGGATGTTGATAAGGGGTGGCGTGTTAAACGGCCGAGACTGCCTAGCAGCACCCTGATGTGGTGAATAAAATAAGCGGTGAGCAGGGTGTTGTATTGTGGGCCTTTACGCATAATCAGGCCGCCCCTACTGTAGTTTCATTGGGGCTGAGCTCGTCATGCACAACCCTGCCATCTTTCAAGCTGAGAGATTTCGCGCCTATTTGCTGGATCAGGTCAAGGTCATGGCTGGCGATCAATACGCTGGTGCCAACCTGGTTGAAGCGGGCAAATAATTCCATGATTTCCAGTGAGAGTTCGGGGTCGAGATTACCGGTGGGCTCGTCGGCCAGTAATAAAGCCGGTTTGTGGACGATGGCGCGGGCAATGCCGACGCGCTGTTGTTCACCACCGGAGAGCGTGATCGGGTCTGATTTTTCTTTTTTGAGTAAGCCAACCTGATCCAGCGCGGCGAGGGTTCGACTGCGAATTTCGCGGTGTCGATAGCCCTGAATCACCAACGGCATGGCGACATTATCAAAAACCGGGCGGTCATAGAGCAGGTGATGATTCTGGAAAATAATACCGATATTGCGACGCACGTAGGGGACTTTACGATTACTGATATGGCTGAGGTTTACGCCATCTAGAATAATCTGGCCACGGCTAGGTC
>JAGLQT010000145.1 GCA_023136715.1 Gammaproteobacteria bacterium
GTCGCCGCCGTTGAAGTGGGTGGTGGCCTGGAACGCGAGATCAACATCGTTGCAGATCAGGATCGGCTCGCCAATATCGGCATGACCGTAAGCGACATTGCCGAAATTATTCAAAGTGAAAACTACGATGCACCCGGCGGCCAACTACAAAGCTACACACAAACCATCAGCACACGCACACAGGGTCGGTTCAATTCAATTGAATCAATACAAAATCTTCCCTTATGGAAAAATGAAATAGACCAGTCTGGTAACCAGCAACTCTCTGACTTTGCCAACATTATTGATAGTCATGAAGAAGAGCAGTTACGCATTCGTTTAAATAAAACACCCGGGGTAAAAATCTCTATCCAGAAACAACCACTGGCTAATACCATTGAAGTCGTCGACCTGGTCAAACAACGCATAGACTGGTTAAAGCAGCGCAGTCTAATTTCCGAGGGCATAGCACTCGATAAAGTAAGTGACCAGTCAGTCTTTATCAGGCATGCCCTGAGAAATGCCGAAATGGCCGCATTGATTGGCACCCTGCTGGCAATGAGTGTGATTTATCTTTTTCTTGGCAGCATGCGCCGCACACTCATTATTGGCACAGCCATTCCCCTGGGCGTACTGGTGACCTTTACCATCATGGCCGTCAATGGACTCACACTAAACATTATGACGCTGGGCGGTCTTGCCCTTGGCCTGGGACTGCTCATCGACAGCACCATTGTTATGCTCGAAAACATTACCCGGCATCAACACGACAGTGATCTGGATAGTGAATATGCGATCAAGGCTGCTACTGAAGTAAACAGCCCCATTATTGCATCAGCTGGCACCAACCTTGCCGCAATCCTTCCCTTCCTGTTTATCGGTGGCCTCACCGGTTTACTATTTCAGGAACTAATTATTACTATTTCATCGGCCATGCTGGCCGCCGTGGTTGTTGCGCTTACACTGGTGCCTGCACTGGGCGCTAAAATAAAAAACGAGACTCAACAGGGTTTTGTCTTTGTAAATAATGGACTGCATGCATTAAAAAATCATCATGCAAGCGCCATTCATCATTGCATCAAACATTCCTGGAAAACATTATTATTTTTTATCGCCATTCTTTTCCTTTCCGTCTTCACCCTGTTGCAAAGCGGCGGCTCACTCTTGCCTGCTATGGATGACGGCCGCGTTACTATTTATATTAGTGGCGACACTGACATTCAACTTAGCGATGTCGACGCGACCACAGAAATCATTGAAAACATGATACTTGAACAGGACGAAGTCAGTACCGTATTTGCACTTTCAGGCGGCCGCATATTTGGTCGTTCACAAACCATTACCCCCAATAGAAGTACACTGGTTGCACAACTTGTGCCTAGCAGTGAACGCCAGATCAGCAGCCAGGAATGGGTAGAAAAAACACAGAAAGCAATAAATAAACTTCAACTTACCGGCTACAGAATAAGAATGCACGTTAGTGGTGTTCGCGGCCTGCATATGGGCCATGGCGAAGATGACATCAGTTTACGTATCCAGGGCGATGACTTACAGGTACTGCAAAAATTAGGCACACTGGCAACAGAAAAATTACAGCCCATTAAATCACTACGAAATATTAAACACACTTACGAAGAAAGCAGTGATGAAATAAAAGTTATCATCGATCGTCAACGTGCGTCTGATCTGGGTATTCGTGCCGACCAGTTAGGCCAGGCGTTACGCATTGCCGTCGATGGCATCATCGTATCAACTTACATCGAAGGCGACCGTGAATTTAATATCCGTCTGCGACTGCCTCCCGGTGATAGCTCGAATATTGAAGCACTACAAAATATTCTTATTAGTTTCCGGGATTCACAGGCCATACGATTAGGCGATATAGCCAGCATAGAACACGGCCCCACACCCAGTGAAATTATGCACGACCAACAACAGCGCATCGTTGAAATAAGCGCCTCTTTATCCGAAGACGCAAGCCTTAGTGAAGTAACCGAAGAAATTGAAAAACAAATGCAGGACTTTGCTTTACCCGAAGGTTATGCCATGTACGACAGTGGCAGCAACAAGATGTTACAAAGCGGTCAAAAAGCAGGTGTTCAGGTTTTATT
>JAGLQT010000146.1 GCA_023136715.1 Gammaproteobacteria bacterium
TCGCTACGAAATCCATTAATCATTATCAGCAGCGTACCCTTTGCTGCCATTGGCGTTGCTTTTGGCCTTGGCCTGTTCGACATGGCCGTTTCCATGCCCGTCTGGCTGGGATTAATTATGCTGGCTGGCATCGTGGTTAACAATGCCATCATGCTGGTCGAACAAATTGAAATAGAACGTAAAAACATCCCCGATATTCATCAGGCAATCCTGCACGCAGCCAGTTTGCGTTTACGCCCTATTCTCATGACCACACTGACCACCGTCTTTGGCATGCTGCCCCTGGCAATAGGACTGGGTGAAGGCTCTGAAATGTTACAGCCATTAGCTTTTGTCATCGTCTGGGGTTTGAGTTTTTCAATGCTGGTCAGCCTGATACTGATTCCTTCAATGTACCAGTTATTCCACCTCAAAACACAGACAAATAATCCAGTTTGAACTTTAACTTGTCGATTATTAGTAAAAGGACTATAACTATATTTCTAGTACGTGTTAAACGCTTGATAAATAAAAATTAATCATAAGCAAATCGGGGACAAAAAAATGATAGCCATTGCCAACGAGCCCAGCTTTAAAGAGAGCGTTGATCTGATGGTCGACAGGGCAATGGCTGTTATAAGCCTGGACGACGGTACTGCCTCTGCGATCAAATCCTGTAACTCCCTTTTGCAGGTTAAGTTCCCGGTAAAAATTCGTGGCAAAATTGAAGTCTTCACTGGTTGGCGTGCCACACACAGCACGCACCGTTTACCTTCTAAAGGTGGTATTCGTTACGCGCCTTATGCAGACCAGGATGAAGTTGAAGCCCTGGCTGCTCTGATGACCTACAAATGCGCCCTCGTTGACGTTCCGTTTGGTGGTTCCAAAGGCGCACTGCTCATTAACCCTTCTCACTACGAACGCGATGAACTGGAAATGATCACACGCCGTTTCGCGCACGAATTAATTCGAAAAGGTTTTCTCAGTCCCTCGACTAATGTGCCTGCCCCCGATATGGGTACAGGTCAAAGAGAAATGGCGTGGATTGCCGATACCTACAAACACCTGCATCCGGAAGACATTAATTATATCGCCTGCGTAACGGGCAAACCTTTGCACCATGGCGGTATTCACGGCCGCGTCGAAGCTACCGGTCGTGGTGTGCAATACGCTGTTCGTGAATTTTTCCGGCACCCTGAAGATATTAAGTCTGCCAACATGGAAGGTTCACTGCACGGCAAGACTTGCGTCATCCAGGGCCTGGGTAATGTCGGTTATCATGCATCCAAATTTCTCAGTGAAGATGACGGTGTGATTATCACTGCCGTAATCGAGCGTGATGGTGCTTTAATCAATAATGAAGGCATTAATATTGAAAGCCTTAATCAGCACATTATTGAACACGGTTCGATTAAAAACTACCCCGGTGCCACGCTGGAAGAAAATGGCGTCGCCGTACTTGAAAAAGAATGTGACATGCTCATTCCTGCTGCGCTGGAAAGCCAGATCACTCTGGAAAATGCAGATCGCATCAATGCCAAACTCATCGTCGAGGCGGCGAATGGCCCCATTACCTATGGCGCTGATGAAATTCTCAATAAAAAAGGCACTATCATTATCCCGGATGCCTACGCCAATGCCGGCGGTGTGACCGTCTCCTACTTTGAATGGATCAGAAACATTTCACACATTCGAATGGGACGTATGCAAAAACGTCACGATGAAACACACGGTTCACAAATTGCCGCCATGCTTGAAGAACTAACCGGTAACACCATCTCCGAAAATTTAAAAAAATCAGTCGCCCATGGCGCTGATGAACTGGAGTTGGTGCGTTCGGGCCTGGATGACACCATGCGTACCGCCTACCAGCAAATTCGTGAAACACTAATGAGCAACGAAAACATTAATGATTTACGCACTGCCAGTTATGTCACATCTATTACCAAAATTGCTCGCTCATATCTGGATATTGGCGTCTATTAATCACAACGGGATAAATCACATCTCATAATTCAACAATCGCGTGATGTCACAACATACGTGGCTTATTAATCTGAAAATTCCGAATACGCATAAAACATTCGGGTTAAAATCACGCCCATGCTTCAATTTAAAAATCTCACCCTGCGACGCGGGTTAAAACTCCTGTTCGAACAAGCGGGCTTTCAGGTACATCCCGGCCAGAAAGTCGGTATCACTGGTGCTAATGGCACGGGCAAATCCAGTCTGTTTGCCTTAATTCTCGACCAGCTTCACGCCGACACAGGAGACTGTCACTACCCTAAAGACTGGGTGATTGCACACGTTGCACAGGAAACACCGGCCGATTCACGGCCTGCGATTGAATACGTACTGGATGGTGATGCCGAACTGCGTGATGTTGAAAGGGCTTTGGCTAAAGCTGAAGCTGATAACGATGGTATAGAACTCGCCAGCCTGCACACCCATTTTGACAATATCAATGGCTACACGGCGCGCAGTCGGGCCGGACAACTGTTACATGGTCTAGGCTTTAAAACTGGCGATGAAGGTCGCGCTGTCAACGAATACTCTGGTGGCTGGCGCATGCGTCTAAACCTGGCCAAAGCCTTGATGTGTCGTTCTGATTTGCTATTGCTCGATGAACCGACCAACCATCTCGATCTCGACGCCGTTATCTGGTTAGAAAGCTGGCTAACTTCTTACGCAGGCACCCTGTTATTAATTTCACACGACCGTGATTTTCTCAACAACGTCGCCAGCCACATTGCCCATATCGAACACCAGCGGGTCACACTGTATACCGGCAACTACACCGCCTTTGAACACATACGCGCTGAACATCTGGCTAATCAACAGGCAGGTTATGAAAAGCAACAACGCGAAATTAAACATATGCAATCCTATGTTGAACGTTTCCGCGCCCAGGCGACCAAAGCCCGCCAGGCTCAAAGTCGGCTGAAAGCCCTGGAGCGGATGGAAGAAATCGCACCTGCACATATTGATTCACCATTTCACTTTTCACTATACGAGCCTGAAAAAAGCCCGAATACCTTACTGCGACTAAACGAAGTCTCTGCTGGTTATGATGACACCAGCATTATCACCAATGTTGATCTTCTGGTCACGCCCGGTGATCGTATCGGCCTGCTTGGCCCTAACGGTGCAGGTAAATCTACACTGATCAAATTACTCGCAGGCTCATCATTAGATGATTCCATAAGAATCCAGAAAGGAGATCGTGAAGTTGGCAAGGAAACCAAAATCGGTTACTTTGCCCAGCATCAACTTGAACAACTGCACCCAGAACATTCACCTGTTGAGCATTTGCAACAACTCGACCCGAAAGCTCGCGAAGCGGATCTCAGAAACCATCTCGGTGGTTTTGGTTTTTCTAATGACATGGCACTAAGCCCGGTCGCACCTTTTTCTGGTGGCGAAAAATCACGACTGGTTCTGGCTATGCTGGTCTACCAACGCCCCAACCTGTTATTACTCGATGAGCCAACCAACCACCTTGATTTGGAAATGAGACAGGCACTCGCCACCGCCTTACAGGATTTCAATGGAGCCATGGTTATCGTCTCGCATGATCGTCATTTACTGCGCGTTACCTGTGACCGTTTACTACTGGTTCATGACCAATGCACCGACGACTTTCCATTGAGCCTGGATGAATACCCAAAATGGTTGAGTGATCAAAACAAAGCCGTTCAAAAGTCTGATGGTATCGAATCGATTTCACAAAAACCCGCGGTTAATAATGCCAGCTCCAAAAAAGACAAAAAACGTCAGGAAGCCGAACAGCGCAAAAAGCTCCAGCCACTCACTAAAAAAGTAAAAAAAGCAGAAGCTGTGCTCGACAAACTTCATGCCGAACAAAGCCAACTGGAACAGCAACTCGCCGATCCAGATATTTATGCCGAAGCTAACAAGCAGAAACTACAGGACTGCATGCTAAAAAAAGCAGATATCGACAAACAGTGCGAGGCCGCAGAAAACGATTGGCTTGAAGCCAGCGAAGCCCTGGAGGAAGTCGCTAATAGCCTTTAGCATTGTATGCAATTAGCCATCAATGATGACCCTCTATTAGTTATAGATATCAAATAGATACACTACATTCGCGAACTAGGAAACACACTTTATTCCATCCGGTTTATAGCGTATTAATTCAATCATTCATGTTAGAATTCCGCTACAGATATATTTACAAATAGCTTTACCCTGGAGATGACAATGTCCGACGTACAATTCAACAATCAACTTACTGATGAAATTAATGTTTCACCAGATGCCATCCAACAACTACTGGCCATTACCGAATCTGAAGAAGATGTTAATGGCGTGCGTATTTTCGTTTCAGGTGGTGGTTGTAGCGGCATGACTTACGGCATGACCTTTGTCGATCGCCCTAGCGAATACGACTGTGAATGGGAAAAAGACGGCCTAAAAGTCTTTGTTGATGTTGTCGCTATCGGATACCTGAAAGGTGTTGAAATCGATTACCAGACACAGGGGGCCAATGCCAGCTTCGTCTTCAAAAATGTCTTCGCACAGACCGGTGGTTCAGGCGGTTGCGGTGGCTGTGGTGGTGCGCAATAAGCCTTTCACATTTTGGCTATGAATCCTGATTCCCGCCCTGTGCGGGAATCATTGCTTCTGGCTTCCGAAAAAGTCTAAGCTCAGCCTATGAATCCTCATTCGAAACCCCGCTTCCTGCTCATCTCCCAGCCCAACAGCTATCGCATCGCGCCTTACATCAAAGCCGCGCAGCGTATGGGGCTCGAAGTGCTGATTGCATCTACCGGCAAGCATTCTCTGATTACCGAAGTCCACGCAGGCTTACACATTGATCTGGACGACAAAGCTACTTCTCTCGATAGCATCCTCATAGAAGCCAAAAGAAAGCCTTTCGCGGGCATTCTTGGTAGTGACGACAGCACCGTAGAACTTGCCGCCAGCGCTGCCGCCAAACTAGGGCTTCCGCACAACCCACCTGAAGCCGCACAAATCTCCAGCCGAAAAGA
>JAGLQT010000147.1 GCA_023136715.1 Gammaproteobacteria bacterium
AACATCTCGCACCGAGGTAAACCAAAGCGGCTCTGGCCTGTCACTAAGAAAAACCTGGCCCTTGGGACCACTATGATGCATGACTGTCATCAGGCAATAATAGCCACTGGCATCACGAGTGAGTGTTTGTGCAGGCGGTACTACGATAGGCTGTGTTTTTTCACAGGCTACTAATAAAATCACAAATGTTAAGAAAAAAAATTTATACATCATACTCTTCATTTTATTTTTTAATCGACGCTTGTTATCACAACTGCATAATTAAACTTAAAGTTCTCTACGCTGAAATACCAGCAATGTGACCACCAATGGCACGATCATCCATAACGACATAACGCTGAGCAATAATAAGCCGCTCAGACCTGATCCACTAGCAACACCCACTATCCCTGCTGCCTGACTTACTCCATCAAACAAGCTCAGGTTTAGTATGCGATAAGTATCTGTAGGACTAATTAACATCAATAATGAAAAAAGCTGCTGGCTAATTACCTGACCTTCATCGATTAACAGGATACCAAATAAGACAAGATCGTACAGCACCACAAAAATCAGCCACAAACCAATGGCCGCTCCCGCCGCTGTTGCCCTCTCTTTCACCAGCACACTCACCAGATAACCTAATGCAATAAATATAGCGCCAAGCAATAAGGAACTGGCCATCATTGAAACATAAGCCTGCCAGCCTTCCATGCTGCCGCCGCTTATTAAAGTCATGATCAAAATGGCACCACCATAACCAAAAAATATAGCAATAAAAAGAATCAACACATGCCCTAAAAACTTACCCATGATGACCTGCCAGCGCGAAACGGGATAAGTTAACAATAGCATCATGGTACCGCGTTCAAATTCACCTACCAGGGCATCAAACGACAACATCAACGCGATCAATGGAATTAAATAGACGCTCAGACTTGCCAGGCTAATTACACTAATATCGAGCGCACTGGCTTTGACTGCACCAGTGGGTGCTGATCCCAGCATAGATAATGCGAATGCCAATGTTCCCAGCACAACGATGGCCGCAGCGATCCAGCGATTACGCAAACCATCACGAAGTTCTTTTAACGCCAGATTCCATAACATTTTCATGATTGGTCACCTTTCATAAAGTGACTATAAACCTCATCCAGGCTTGGTGGAATTATATGCATATCCTGAACCGCATCACCTAGCTCAGCAATTCGTCTAATCAACGGCATTTTTTCATCACTGCTACAGGATAAACAAAAACTCTGGTTATTAACTTTGTTGATATCAATATCAGAGCCTAAGCGTTCAGCAATCACAGATGCTTCACCAGATGCCACGTTAATTTTTAACTGCACAGGTAAATCAACTTGTTGATAAAGTTCATCTAGCGTGCCACAGGCAACCATAACGCCCGCTTTCATAATTACAAAACGATCAGCTCTGGCCTCTACTTCACTTAAGGCATGTGATGAAATAATGGATGTTGTCCCCTGCTTATGCAAACCATCAATCAGTTCGTAAAAGTGACGACGTAAAATAGGATCAAGACCTGTGGTAGGTTCATCAAGAAAAAGTAGTTGTGGATCCCCTATCATAGCTTGAGCCAAACCCAGACGTTGGCGCATGCCTTTTGAATAAGTACCGACTCGTCGTTTTGAGGCATCGCCAAGACCAACCATCTCCAGTAATTTCTCACAATCGAGATTAGTCGCACCTTTGAGGTGAGCATAAAATCTCAGCACCTCGACGCCAGTCATGGCTTCATAAAAGGCAACGCTTTCAGGCAAATAACCCAGTGTTTTATGCTGTGCAACAGACGCACTAAAAGCTGGATCACCACCCAGCACCTCAACGCTGCCGGACGTTGACCTGGTAAGCCCTAGCATCAACTTCATCAACGTGGTTTTACCCGCGCCATTATGGCCCACCAAAACTACACATTCGCCCGCCTGTACATTAAAGCTAACATCGCGCACGACAGTTTCATTGCCATACTGCTTACTAACTGATTGCAGGGAAATAACATTACTGCTTACTGCATCCATCTCAACCATCTACTAAATCTCTATCTACAACAGAACTAACTTGTGGAGGCATCATCAAAGGCGCACTGTCAGTAACACCACCGGGATGAATACCAGGAAACTCCGATTGCGCCCATTTTAATATTTGCACTGCCGGGCTATTTAATAACAACTTGGCCAAAGGATGACGCCACACTATCTGATCAACCAGGCCATTGGGTTTGTATAACTGATCTGCAATACCATTATCATCAATATCAAATGTCGTATTATCACTCCAGTAATTACCAACACCATTCTTTGACCATTCGAGATAACGTGTACCCACGTATTTCACCTGGTTACGGTTATTAATAAAGGCATTGGAAAAAATTTCATTACGTTCTGAACCAGCGGTAAAGTGAATGCCGATCTGACAATCTTCAAAAGAATTGTTATTCATTTGATTAAAATTTGAATTATAAATAAACAAACACTTCTCAGCGCCACCACTAACGCGGTTGCCTTCCATCACTGAATTATTAGCAAAATTAAAAAACAATCCACGTTCATGATCACCCTTTGAACTATTACCTTTAACCAGCAGGTGATGAGAAAACATTAAGGCATAACCAACATGATTATTAATCGAAATATTATCGCTTATTTCACTATCGTTGGTATACATATAATGAATTGCAAAACGTA
>JAGLQT010000148.1 GCA_023136715.1 Gammaproteobacteria bacterium
AATGGCGTGGAAATGGATCTTGCATTACGGTGCACGATGCCGAAAATCAATATGAAGATGACCATTGTGCTCACGGCAATGATTTTTTGTCCATCAGCCAGCAAGACTTTGAACTGGTCTTGCTGCTCCATAACTTCAGCTAATGATTGGTTGTATTGTGATTTTAATAAGCCTTCATTGGCTTCAGCCTGGGAATGTATCTTATCCAGATAATACTGAAAAAGGTCTGTCTCACTATTTTTACCTTGCCACATTTCAATAAACATATTTGTTCGTTTAGTGAATTCATGGATGCTATTTTCAATATCCCTGAACTGCCTCACCTCGCTATCATCTTTATTGTATAAAATCTGACAATGCCTGATATGTTTCCCAAGTTCCGTGGTATGACCGACAATTTCAGTAATTTGCTTTGCCATGATTGATGGGGTTAGAGTTTCGTGCCCTATATCCATGCCACGAGCAACCATCAGTATCTCATTGATTTCCAGCATCAACATGTGATTCTTATTAAGAAGCATTTGCACCAAATCTGCCTCCTTCATGGAATTACCTATCTTAACTTCTGCAAAGTCCTCAAAATTATTGATTACAACAAAAAACAATGTCACGCTGATGCTAAATAGTAATAAGGTAACCGCAAAGGCATAATACAATTTCTTTTTAATAGTCATAATATGATATTTCTAAATTGTTATACGTTATTGCATTGACTTGAACGTTGTCACAATATATCAGACTCTCTCAGAGTCTACCAAGGGGACGTTTTATAATTATGTATCTAATCTCCTCTGATTTGCCATTTTTTTTCTGAAGTTTTTTCTTATTGAATTGCAATGTCAATAAGTGAGCTAAATAAATGAGGAAGACTAGTGAAAGGTTCTATTCCTAATATTCTGCGTTTCCGAGGCAATAAAATAGTTTACAACAGTATCTGAAATCCCTTTAAAATTATGCGATTTATAATTACAAGTCTGTAAATCATGAAAAGTCTCTGGTCTGAAACTATCGCCGATAAAATTACTGATAATCCTTTAGAGCTCAGGGTTTATAGTTCCAGGTTGCTGGGGCAGGATCCTGACCTGGTGCTTCACGGTGGTGGTAATACCTCTGTAAAAATCACAGAAAAAAATCTCTTTGGTGATGATGTAGAAATTCTTTATGTGAAAGGCAGTGGTTGGGATCTGGGTGATATCGAAGCTGAAGGTTTTGCACCGGTCAAACTGAACGTATTGCAGCACATGGCCAGTTTAGATCAGTTGAGTGACTCAAACATGGTATCCATGCAAAGGGCGGCGATGACTAATCCCTATGCGCCCAACCCGTCTGTTGAAGCGGTGTTGCATGCAATCATACCTTTCAAGTTTGTTGACCATACTCATGCAGATGCCGTCGTCACCATAACCAACACGCCTGATGGCGAAGACAAACTCAAAGCAATATACGGCGACAGGGTTCTGATTGTGCCTTATGTCATGCCGGGTTTTGTGCTGGCAAAAGCCATTTATGAAATCACAAAGGATATCAACTGGGCGCAATACGATGGCATGATTTTGCTTAATCATGGCGTGTTTAGTTTTGATGATGATGCAAAATCCAGCTACGAGAAAATGATTGAGATTGTTTCTCGTGCAGAAGATTACATTGAGAAAAACACAGCTTCGGCTTCGAATGCAGATAATAACGCTACGCTGGATTTGTCGATGCTGGCAAAAATCAGGCAAAAGGTGGCGACATTAAGAGGCGGCGCGGTTTATGCATTGGCTGATAACAGTGCAGCAGCCTGTTCCTATGCCAGTCTGGATGATATTGACTCTATCGCTAGCCGGGGCCCGCTGACACCCGACCACATTATCCGAACCAAAAAATCGCCGCTGATCATTCAGCAGAATACCAGTACTGATGTTACCGAGATCGATGACTATGCCGCAGCATACCAGGCTTATTTTGATAAAAATGCGAGTGACCAGCAGGTCTGCCTCGATCATGCGCCAAGGTGGTCGGTATGGAAAAAACACGGTCTGATTTCATTCGGATCAACATTAAAAGAAGCCAATATCATTTCGGACATTAGCTGTCACACGATAAAGGCCATCCAGACGGCGGAAAAACTGGGCGGCTGGCAGGCACTTCCCGAAAAAGATTTATTCGATATGGAATACTGGGAACTGGAGCAGGCCAAATTAAATAAAAATAAAACCAGTCCTGAGTTTCAGGGGAAAATTGTGCTGGTCACGGGTGCCGCCAGCGGCATTGGTAAGGCCTGTGTTGAGGCGATGCTTGCAAAAGGGGCTGCTGTTGCCGCACTTGATATTGATCCCGCCATCAACGGCCTGTTCAACAGGAATGATGTTCTGGAGATTACCTGTGATGTTACCGATAATGCTGCACTGAAAAACTCGGTTGATGAGACGGTCAGATGTTTTGGTGGTCTGGATATACTTATCACAAACGCAGGTGTGTTCACCGCCAATGAAAATATAGAAGATATGAGTGACGATACCTGGGCCCTGGCTATGGATGTAAACCTGACCAGCCATCAACGACTGATAAAGTATTGCATCCCTTTTTTGCGATACGGTATCAACCCAGCTATCGTTATCATTGCTTCAAAAAATGTACCCGCTCCGGGTCCGGGTGCTAGCGCTTATTCAGCCGCAAAAGCGGGACTCACACAACTTGCGCGCGTCGCTGCCTTTGAACTCGGCAAAGACAATATTCGTGTTAACACTATCCACCCCAACGCGGTTTTTGATACTGGTGTGTGGACAGATGAAATGCTTGAAGGTCGCGCCAAAAGTTATGGCATAAGCGTGGATGAATACAAGGCGAATAATGTATTGCATACCGAGGTAACTTCAAAAAATGTGGCTGAAATGGCCTGTGCGATGGCAGGTGAAGCCTTTGCTAAAACCACAGGGTCACAGGTGCCGGTAGACGGCGGCAACGAGCGGGTGATTTAATGAAAGTTGAAGGTAAAGATTATCGAACGGTGTGGATGGAAGGTAATACAGTTTGCCTTATCGAACAGAATTTATTGCCGTTTGAGTTCAAAATATTCAGGTCAGAAAATTATCAGCAAACCTGCATGGTGATATCAACCATGATAGTCAGGGGTGCAGGTGCCATTGGTGCAACCGCAGGTTATGCCATGGCACAGGCCTTTGTTGAAAGTGGCAATGATCCCGAGTATGTAGAAAATGCACGCAAGGAAATCGAAAACACACGCCCCACAGCACAAAATCTGTTTTATGCGGTTGAACGTGTTTACAGGGCAGGGAAAGCTTCAATAGAGCATGCCATTATTGAGGCACAAAAAATTGCTGACGAGGATGCTGATGCCTGCAAAAAAATTGGTGAGCTGGGCAATGATTTAATCAAGGACGGTGCAAATATAGAAACACATTGCAATGCGGGCTGGCTGGCTTTTGTCGATTATGGCTCTGCACTGTCACCAGTTTATGCTGCACACCGAAGCGGCAAGCAGGTTTTTGTTTATGCCGATGAAACCAGGCCCAGAGGTCAGGGTGCACGGCTGACAGCGTGGGAGCTAAAAAACGAAAACGTGCCCCACGTCATTATTCCCGATAATGCCGGTGCCCACCTGATGTCACAGGGCAAGATAGATCTAATGATTGTTGGCTCAGACAGAATCGCAGCCAATGGTGACGTTGCCAACAAGATCGGTACGCTGGAAAAAGCCATTGCAGCCAAATATTATGACATTCCATTTTATGTGGCCGCTCCAATTTCAACCATTGATTTTGATTGCGCCTCAGGCAAGGACATACCCATAGAACAGAGACATGAAGATGAAGTGCTTTATCAATCTGGCCCCAATACTAAAGGTAAGCTGGAGCAGGTACTGATCAGTTCTCCTGGATCAGAAGCGGTGAACCCTGCCTTTGATGTAACACCCGCAGAGTTGGTGACCGCCATCATTACAGATAAAGGTATTTTCAAACCACAAGAGTTGGCAACTATTAAGAGTTAAACATGATGCAGGTAGTTACTCATAAAAGGTCTACGTTACTCAATCTGTTATTTCTATTACTGATAGCATTGAGTTTTACAGCGCATGCCAAACAGGAACAGTTACCTAAAAGCTTGCCTCTTGAATGCAGCAAAATCCCTAATAAAAGTGACCGTCTCTGTTACATTCAAACAGAAAGTTCCTATGGCCCCTATGACGATATTGTTTTTTATCGTGTAGACGGTAGAGGTTACGCGACTTTATTGGGAAGCCAATCGGGAGGAGTAGCTACCTTTGGTGGATTTGGTTTTTCAACTGGTGGTACTTATATGTGGCTGGAATGGGCAGAAGAGGGACATCCGCATTTCGAGTTTTACAACACCTCTGAATTTCAAACTAATGGCACTAGTACTAAAATACTAAATATCCTGGGAGATTATTATTTCAACGGATTTGAAAAATTTACCGATTCAGGAGAAGTGGTTTACTTACTAGACGATGCCGCTTTTGAAAACTGCGATGATGCAGGCAAGGATGTTAGCTACAAAATCAACACTGAGACATCTGAGAGATATTGCATGAAGAAATTTAATCTTAACGATAAGTAATCTGTAAATCGATAAAGATATAACGGTGCATTATCAGTCAAACAAAAAAGGGACAGAATTAACCTGCCCCCCGTTGCTCTAACTAAATTTCTTTATATTTTCGTCATCGCACTAATTCAGCACGACATATCTAGAATTTAACAATCACTCCTAATGCAAGTACGGTGCTATCACCAACAAGACCTGCATCAGCTTCCAGGCCATCATCCGAACCGTCAGCCCAATAAGCGAACACTGAGGCGGCATCACTGAGTTTGTGGTCTATACCCAACGCTATCATTGTAGGATCATTGGAGCCTACTGGATTTTCTGCAACGCCATAGGTAAATTTAATGGTGTTACTATCATCCAATTGGTGTTTGGCGCTGAACATAGTGTTTATGGTGCTTGAGCCGGCATCGGGATCGATATTTTCTGCCGCTAGCCCCAGCCTGGTTTTACCCAGGGTGTAACCAACAACAAATTTGAGGGCAGTGCCTGTAGCATCTATGTCCTGGAATGCCAGAGCAAAGGCCAGATCATCAACTTTCATTTCTGCTCCTGCACTGACAATTTTACCCAGGTTATTGCCAGCCGGTGTGTCTTCACCACCGGCATACATAACACTTAATTTGAGATTGTTAAGAGTATTGTAATAAGACAATGAGCTATCGGCACGTTTGTCATGGTCTTTGGTAATAATGTTGTTCCAGTCTGCATAGCTGTCACTGAAAAATTCAACATTCTTTTTACCGGCTTTCTTGTACGGCGTGTCATGGCGGCCGATGCGGAACTCACCCCAGCTGTCTTTCAGGCTGATATATTGCTCACGTGATTTAATGTGATCAGCTGATGAAGCAGCATTGTCACTCATATCGATCTGCCAGACAAAACGGTACCCAATCTGCACGCTACTTTTGGAATCTATGTCACCTTCTATACCTACACGAGAGGAATGACTGTCAATGGCTGTTGAGTCGCCCACATCATCATCCAGTGAAGCAATAGAAAGATTTGCCTGGCCAAACAATTGTGCTTCGGCTGCTGCAACGCCGGGTATTAAACAGCTCAACAGCAGACTTAATGGAAAGATTTTTTGAGTAGTACGCATAATGACACCTCAGTAAAAATGAAAAACTCAGAGAGTATTTTCAGAAAAAACGTTATCCCCTAAGTTTAAGTATTTTCATTAAAATACCAAGCTTTAATTTCGCAGGATGCGGGGAGTCCTGTATCCTGCGAGACTAACTCATCTGATTATTTCTTGGCTTTTGATTTAGGCTTAGATTTTTTAGTCATTTTCTTAATTTTAGCCATTTGCTGTTTTTCCCACTTCTCACCAGCGGCTACCATAGCTTGAACTTTTTTCTCACCGATTTTCATTAATTCAGCTTCGCGCTTCATAGCTGAATTGAGTTGGTCTTTCAGCACGGCAATTTCGGCTTTGGCTGATTCTTTAACGGCTTTTAATGTGTCTTTGGTAGCTTTCAGGTCTGCGCGCAGCTTATTAGCCAGGTTTGCACGTTTATCAGCTGCTACTTTACGGTGTACAGCGGCGGCTGTTTTTTTGCCAGCTACTTTTTTTACAGATTTCTTAACTGCTTTTTTTACAGTTTTCTTAACTAGTTTTTTTGTAGCGACTTTCTTCTTAACTGCTGATTTCTTTTTGCTTGTTGATGGTGCTTTTGCCATGGGTGACTTTCCTTTAATTTAGTGAAGACGGGAGATTAACACAATACACACATTGTTTATAATTACTTGCTGTTTTTATTGTTCTTTATTTAGATAAAAATTAATTGTGTCATTCCAGGCTCAGTCAATATCATTTAATGACGCTAAGTGGAGGTGTACCTCAGAGACTATCTTTTCTGTTTTGTTATTCAGTTAAGCGAGCACTTTCCTGAGCAAGATCAGGTTCACCACAATGCCGTAAAATGAATTCACGGCTTTGGTTGCGCAGTTCAAGTGCCGCATGCCAGATGTCATTGTCAAATTTATCCATAATATCTTTAGAGTTTAGCGCTTCACCTATATCAATGCTGATTGAGCCATGATGCGGGAACCAGGATCCTGAACGCAATATAGACCGTGTGCCACGTATGGCTACGGGTATCACGGGGACTTCCGCTTCTGCTGCAACGGTAAATGCACCTAAATGAAATGGCCTTAATCCCGGGATTCGGGTAAAGGTGCCTTCTGCAAAAAACATTAATGCGTTTCCCTGTTTGAGTATATTGGCCAGACGGTGGGTGTCTGCAAGGCTTTTGCCTGTGTCATAACGATCAACAAATTCGGTATGAATATTTTTTAGAGGGATACGATTATAAAAATTTCGGGCCAATTCTTTCTTGGCGGTAAAACGAATATTACCGGGCAACGTAGCAATCAGGGCGTAGCTGTCTAAATAACTCGCATGGTTAGAGACTAATACATAAGGCTGACCATCTACTGGAATATTTTCCATGCCATTTACGGTGACTTTTGTTGCGGTTAATTTTCCAAAAAGTGCAGCGCAATTTTTCGCGATGGCCCAACGCAGGGGAAAGCAGGGTAAAAATATACTCGTTAGCCAGACGATTGATGCCAGAACAGTGTACGTGGCCCAGCAATACAATGCGTAGCTGACGGCTTTGCTATAACGCCATAGTCGTCGGATCTGAGGCAATATGCTGGCAAAAGCAATTCGGGTTACTTGCAGGTAAACACTGGCCTGGCTTTTTCCTATTTTGCCTTTCTCAAAAAGTTCACGACTGGCCGTGCGTCGAATTTTTCCACTCGATGTTTTTAAAACTGTGCCGGGTGGTGCCAGCACGACTTCATCGGGTGGTGAACCAATGAGATCGGTCGCCAGTGTGTTTATGTCGGTACGCAGTTTTTCCAGTTCATTGTCATCTTTGCTACGTGTTTCAGCGATGACGATCAATCGTTCAGTTTTGCTGTGTTTATCCTCACTGCCAAATACAGCCACACGACCAGTGCGAATACCGGCAACATTGCCGACAGCTTCTTCCAGCTCGTGAGGGTAGATGTTTCGTCCCGCCCTGATAATAATATCCTTGATTCGACCGGTTAAAAATAGCTCACCTTTTGCGATATAGGCCAAATCACCAGTATCCAGCCACTCGCCATCAAACAGGCTTCGTGTTTTTTCTGTCTCACGATAATAACCACTGGTTGAGGAGGGGCCGTGAAATTCAAGGCGTCCTTCATGACGTTCAGGTAACTCGTGTCCTGTCGGGCCGATGACCCTGATTTGATGATTGGCCAAAGGTAATCCGCTGGAAACGAACCGCAAAGCATGCTGATTTTCATCCTGAACAGCATTGGCAACACCAGTCTGCATAAAAGTATTGCGTTCGATGCTGTCAATGACGGGCCCACGTAGCAAAGGTGGAAATGCCAGGCCAACGGTAGATTCTGCCAGCCCATAGACAGGCATCATTGCTCTGCCATTAAACCCAAAGTCTTCAAATCGCTGACTGAAGTCGCTCAATGTTTTTGGACTAACAGACTCTGCGCCATTAAAAGCAGCACGCCATGAACTTAGATCAAGGCCTTTTATATCTTCATCCTTTAAACGCCGTAAACAGTATTCATAACCAAAATTGGGTGAGGCCGATAATGTGCCATGATAATGATGAATTGCCCATAACCAGCGTTCTGGCCTGGCCAGAAAACTTAAGGGTGACATGACCACGAACAGCGCAGCGAAGTATAAGCTGCTCAACCAGGCTCCTATTAAGCCCATGTCGTGATAGAGCGGTAACCAACTGACAAACACATCTTTTGAGTCAGCTTCAACGACGTCTCCCATGGCGCGAATATTGGTCAGTAAATTAGCGTGGGTGAGCACCACGCCTTTGGGATTACCCGTGCTGCCTGAAGTGTATTGTAAAAAGGCAACATCATTGGATGATAAAACAGGGGGCGTTGAAATCGCGTCTGATGCAACAAGATCGGCTGCTGAAACGATATGTTGCAAGTTTGGAACCTGCGACTTGAGTAACCGAGCCACTTTTTTAGCTTCAGGTACGGTAATAAATGTTTTAGCCAGACAGTTATTTAATATGTGCACGTGCCTGCGCATATGATCTTCCAGCTGTGAAGGTCGTGCTGGAGGATAGACCGGCACAGGAATACCTCCCGCCAGCAAAATCCCAAAAAAACTATAAAAATAATCCGGGCCACTTGGCAACATAAGCGCAACCGGCTCAGCTGATTTTAATCCACGCTGCTGCAGTCCACCGGCAACACGCATGGCGATATCTTTAAGCTGCTTATAACTAATAACCTCTCCATTACCTGCATCAGTATACATCTGGATATGGGGTCGATCGGGATGTGTACTTACATGCCAGTTCAAAACGTCTATCAACGTGCGCGAGTCGTCCGGTGTGGACTTTGTACCATCTAACTCTACTGATGATATGTCTGCTGTATATAAGAATTCTCTAGGCGTTTCAGCGCCCTGAATAGCACGTAATAAATCTCTGACTGATTCAGCTTCAGCAAAGGTTTGTTCCGGTAATGCGAGTTTGAATTTTTTTTCAATTCTGGCAATCAATTCGACGCGAGCCAAACTATCCAGGCCAAGATCTTTTTCAAAATGGCTATCAAGACTTATTGCTTTTACGGAAGGACGATTTTGATGGAACTCGCTGACAAGGCCATTGATTACCTGAATCAGCTCATTGACGGTATTATTTGATTGATTCGTTGCCTTGAAGGTTTGCATATAATATTCCCTACAATTCCTGTTATTAAAAATAACAGATAGAGCCAACTACGCCATCAGTATAAACATTATTATGCTTAATGAAATTAGTTTTATTATTCGGGTTATTGTTAGAAGTATGTAAATACTTAGGCTTTTCTTAACTAACATCAAGTTATTAAACAAGGTAAATGAAGACTTGATAGAAAAAATAGGTATTATGTAATTGTACATCTATCTTAATGGAGGTTTTATTGATGAAACAACCGTTGCAAGTTAATTTCCGTGATATCCCCCCCTCAGAAGCCGTAGAAGCAAAAATTCGTGAAAAAGCGGCCAAACTTGATGAATTTTATGATCAGATTATGGCCTGTAAGGTCATGGTTGAATCCCCGCATATGCATAAACATAAAGGTGTGCTTTACCACGTTCGAATTGACCTGACAGTGCCTAATGGCGAGCTTGTTATTAATCGAGCGCCTAAAGATCATCATGCCCATGAAGATGTTTATGTTGCTATTCGTGATGCCTTCAATGCCGCACGCAGAAAGTTACAGGATTTCACCAGAAAACAGCGCGGTGATGTTAAGCACCATGAAACCCCACCCCATGGCATTGTTTCCGAACTGGTTCCCAATCAGGATTACGGCAGAATCCAGTCTTCTGAAGGTAGAGATATTTATTTTCACCGAAATAGCCTGGTAAATGGTGATTTTGACACCCTTGAAGAAGGGGACAAAGTGAGGTTTGTTGAAGTCGCTGGCGAAGAAGGCCCACAGGCAAGCACAGTGCACCTGGTAGGTAAACACAATATTGTCGGTTAATTAAGGAGGCGATGGTCATGACAGCGGGTGAGTATTGCAACCGTGAAGTTGTAATCACAGAACAGGATACTTCAGTTACAAAGGCAGCTATGCTAATGAGGGAGTTTCATGTCGGCAGCCTTGTGGTGGTTCAGCAGCAGGATAATCTAAACATACCTGTTGGAATCGTCTCGGATCGCGACCTGATCATTGAGGTTATTGCCCAGCAAGTGCCGGTTGAATCGGTCACCCTGAATGATGTTATGAGCAGGAACCTGGTTAGTGTGGGAGAACAGGAAACGCTGATTGATACGCTACAGCTAATGCTGAAAAGAGGCGTACGTCGTGTCCTTGTTGTTGATGGACAGGGAAGTCTGCAGGGTCTTCTGACGGCGGATGATGCCATCGAACTGATGGCTGAATCTATGAGTGATCTTGCTAAAGTGGTTAGTCAGGAATTGAAGCAGGAAGTCAATAAACGACCGTAGGTTTTGGCTGCCGTTATTAATAGGTCCATGCCAGCCCCAGGTAGGCGCCTCGATCAAAGTCAGCGGTGATGCCGTTAGTGTGTTCAGTCTTTATTCTTCGGTAGCCGAGGCGAATGAAAGTATCGGCCACTACCTCGTAATCCATATCAACTTTTAGTAGTGATATAGCATTGCCATCTGAAAAAGTTAATAATTCACCCGCGTAGTACAAGCTGGATTTGAATTTAAACTTCGGTGTTGTTGCTGGCCGATAAGCCAACTCAGCACCAATGGTAATCGCGCTTAAATAATAATCTAGCGGATCGGCCGCAATTATTCTAAATCCAGCGCCAAGTTCGATACGATTAGTGATACTGTTAAAAGCTGTCAGGCCAATACTGGCAAACAGATCCTGATGATTATTTTGTTTGCTATAAAGAAACTGGCTATCCAGCCTAAAGGGTGTGGTATAGCCATAAACCTCGGTGGTTCCATAAACAAGATTTATATCTTTTTCACCTACTTCTACGGCTAAGTTTTGCGCAATAACATCGTGGGTGATTAGAAAATGCAGAAAAAATGTGCTGCATAGAATAAATTTTTGAATAGAGGCTCTCATATCTATTTACCCAAACAGGCATAATCTTTAGTTCTGCTGACGAGTCATAACAGGCATTCAGCATCAGTCGTTTGTTAGTTCAAACTTAGCCAACAACGGCGTATGGTCAGACAAACGTTGCCAGGGTTTTCCGCGCAAGTTCCAGCAATCCACAACTTCAAGTCCACGGTAATAAATCCTGTCCATCGATAACACGGGGAACAAGGCAGGGAAGGTGCGGGCATGTGCGCCGTGAGCCTCTTTGAAAACCTCTTTAACGTCCAGGTCGTCGTGTAGATGACGTTCGGCATTGCCGCGCCAGTCATTGAAATCACCGGCGATGATTAGTGGTTCATCATGAGGAACATGTGAATTGATGCGTTCGGATAGCGTAATCAGTTGATTTTCTCTTTCACGCTCTAACAGGCCGAGGTGTATACAGATAATATGAATTTTCTTTTCCGAACTGGGCAGCTGAAACGTACCATGCAGTAAGCTACGGCTGGCTTTCTTCATAATGGAAACATCGATATTTTCCCATTCGATAAATGGGTATTTACTTAAGATGGCATTGCCGTGGTGGCCTGCTTTATAAATCGCGTTCTTGCCATAAGCATGATGCGGCCAAACATCGTCAGCGAGAAATTCAAATTGACTATTATTATGCCAGTCATCGAAACGGTTATCGGATATGTTTCGTTCGCCGTGTATCTCCTGCAACAAAACCACATCGGCATCAAGAGTACGCAATGACTCTCTAATCTCATGCAGGATAAAACGCAGGTTGCCCATGCTGAATCCCTTATGGATGTTATAAGTCAGAATTTTTATCGACGTATCAGACATGAATTTGTAGAATTATTTTATTTCCGGTTTACCTAACTTGGTTATACTTCAAATAAGCCACACCGAGTCCATACAGTGAACATCGAATCATTACAGCTCCTAGCTCTGATTATAATCGCAAACGGCGCACCAATAGTCATCCATGTACTATTGAAAGATATTTTTAACACAGCGATTGATTTCGGTCATAAACTGCCTGATAACAATCCTATATTTGGTGATTCAAAAACATGGCGGGGTATAATTGCCGCCTGCATACTCACAGCCGCCATCGCGTGGCTGATGGGTCATTCACCGCAAACAGGGCTGCTAATTGCCGTTTATGCCGTTCTGGGCGACCTCACCTCCAGCTTCATAAAACGTCGTCTGGGGAAACCAGCAAGCAGTATGGCACCCTTGCTCGACCAGATTCCCGAATCACTTTTCCCCGCATTAATGATGGCGGAAGCTTTCAATCTCGAAATTTCATCCATCATACAACTGGTATTGATCTTTATCATTATCGAATTATTGCTTTCTCGTGTACTCTACAAATGGGGCGTGCGTAAACGCCCCTATTAGAAGGAAGCAAAATGATCAATAAACGCGAAGACATCTACAATTTGCCAAATCTGGTCAGCCTGATAAGAATATTAATGGCACCCGTGCTACTTTACCTCGCTATCAGCCAGCAGCCGTACTGGTTTATCGGCGTATTGTTATTCGCCGAATTCACCGACGTACTCGACGGCTTCCTCGCCAGAACCCTCAACCAGATAACCGAAATGGGCTCACACCTTGATAGCTGGGGCGATTTCGTCATCTACACCACCATGGCCATTTGTGCATGGATACTCTGGCCCAACATCCTGCAACGCGAGCTGCTTTACTTCATTATCATCGTAGTCAGTTTCACACTACCGTCACTCATCGGCTTCATCAAATTCCATCAATTCACTAGTTACCATACATGGGGCGTAAAGCTGGCAGTTTTTGTTACCGTTATCGGTTACCTGTTACTCTTCACTGGCTTGCTCGACTGGCCATTCAGAATCGCCGCCATGTTCTGCCTGTACGCCGCCATCGAAGAAATAGCGATTACATTTTTGATTCATCACGAACACGTGGATGTCAGGTCGGTCTGGCAGGCATTGAAGTACAACCGAGAGAACAAATAGAGTAGGCCATAGGCTCAAAACACATGATCAAACGCTACGCAAAAAAACTATTCATTGTCGCTCTGCTTATCACCGCAGGCATCTTGCTGGAATTCTACGGCCTGCTCGATGCCGAAAAAATGCTCAACATCGCCAGAGGTTACGCTGATCAATGGTGGCTGGCAGTGGTGTTAATCCTACTACAGGCCGTGTTGTTTACTTTTGCACTAGCAGGTTCATTCTTCCTCTGGATAGCCGCACCTCTGTACCCCCCCGCCATGGCCACCTTCATCCTCGCTGCAGGCGGCACCCTTGGTGGTATTGGTGCCTACTGGTTTTCACAACGCCTCACCGATGAATGGATAGAAAAAATCGAAAACTCCCACGCCTACAAACTATTACATAAACAGGATAACTTCTTTGCCTTATTCGCACTACGCGTTTTCCCAGCCTTCCCGCATTCGCTAGTTAATTACAGCTCTGGCATGCTCAAAGTTAAACTCAGCCACTTCATAGCCGCCGCCATGTTGGGTATCGGCATCAAGTCCTACATCTATGCCGATGTAATCTACAATGCCACCACGTCCGCCTCGCTGGATGAGTTGATGAACATATCCACCTATGGGCCATTGGTGTTGTTGTCTGCTTTGACATTGGTTGGGGTGTTTATTAAGTACAAAATGACAGAAAAGAACAAAAAACTCGATTAACAATTTGGCATGTATGCTTTCGACTGCTGGCTCGATCTAACCGGAAGTATTCATTCCCTGCCAGCTGGAGACTTAAATATCAGACTCAATTTGTTATAGTTACTTAAAAGTTATTTGCGGTAGATTATTTGAAATAAACAATATCAATGTAGTACTAATAATTAGTTCCAATTAAATTACGGATTTTTATGAGGAAAAAGATCAA
>JAGLQT010000149.1 GCA_023136715.1 Gammaproteobacteria bacterium
AAATGGTCGGGTATTTTTTTGTCCACGATTTATTGAAGGATCATTCTGGGTTCGAATAAGTTGTTTTAGAGATTAAATGCGTATTATATTTACGCTTATAAGTTTTACAACGTGTATTTTTGTTAACATCTTCCTCCATGATTAATTATCCATCTATCGATCCTGTTGCTCTTAGTCTGGGGTCATTAAAAATACACTGGTACGGTTTAATGTACCTTGTCGGTTTTGTTTCTGCCTGGAGACTGGGTGTTTATAGAGCTAAACAGTCTAAGAACTGGGATCAGAAGCAAGTCGAAGATCTAATATTTTACGGTGCACTAGGCGTGGTGCTTGGCGGGCGTATCGGGTATACCCTGTTCTATAACTTCTCGACCTTTATTGATGACCCAGTCACTATTTTCTATATATGGAAAGGCGGAATGTCATTTCACGGTGGATTGCTTGGTGTATTGGCCGCATTTTATTTATTCGCCCGAAAGAATAAAATGAGTTTTTTTCAGGTGTCAGATTTTATGGCTCCGATGATTCCAATAGGGCTTGGTGCAGGCCGTATCGGAAATTTCATTAATAGAGAACTTATTGGCCGACCTATGGAAGCATCGTTGCCGTGGGCGATGGATTATGGAGATCATGTAGCGCGTCATCCTTCGTCGTTATATCAAGCGCTGACTGAAGGCTTATTATTATTTCTTATTATCTGGATTTATTCATCAAAACAGCGTCCGTTAATGGCAATATCTGCTGTTTTTGTAATGGTATATGGATGTTTTCGTTTTATTACAGAAGTTTTCAGAACGCCAGATTCGCATATTGGTTTCCTGGCTTTTGAGTGGCTAACCATGGGGCAGTTACTATCGTTACCAATGATACTAATTGGGTTAACTGTGTACATCATGGCGATTAAAAACAAAGAGGAACAGCACTAGCAATGAAACAATATCTGGATTTAATGCGCCATGTAAAAGAAAATGGCAACCAGAAAGGTGACCGAACCGGTACAGGTACCGTTTCCGTGTTTGGCTACCAGATGCGTTTTGACCTGAGTGAAGGCTTCCCGCTAGTCACTACCAAAAAATGCCATCTTAAATCTATCATTCACGAACTACTGTGGTTTCTTCAGGGTGATACAAATACAAAATATCTGACCGATAACGGCGTAAAGATCTGGAACGAATGGGCTGAAGAAGATGGCAGCCTCGGCCCCGTGTACGGTTATCAGTGGCGCAACTGGCCAGCACCTAATGGTAAACATATCGATCAGATTTCAGAAATAATCCAATTACTGAAAACCAATCCTAACAGTCGACGCATTATTGTCTCAGCCTGGAACGTTTCAGATCTGCCCGACGAAAGCATCCGTCCACAGGATAATGTGAAACAGGGAAGAATGGCTTTGGCTCCTTGTCACGCATTCTTCCAGTTTTATGTTGCTGATGGAAAATTGTCCTGTCAGCTCTATCAACGCAGTGCAGATATCTTCCTTGGCGTACCTTTCAATATCGCATCCTATGCCTTGTTAACTATGATGGTCGCACAAGTCTGTGATCTGGAGCTAGGTGATTTTGTACACACACTGGGTGATGCGCATTTGTACAACAATCATTTAGAACAGGCGGAAGAACAACTTGCAAGAAAGCCACATCCGTTACCGGCCATGAAAATAAACTTAGACGTGAAATCGATTTTTGACTTTAAATTTGAGGATTTTGAGCTGATTGATTATAAATCGCACCCGCACATCAAGGCATCTATTTCAATTTGATAGGCAAGATAATGTGTAGGAGTAATTAGAAAAATTGATGCGTGCTTTTATCGTTAATAAGGATTTTATATAAATTTGGAATAAACTTGCGTTAGTGACTATTAAATGTTATAAGTTTAAATATCTGCTTAGGAGGTACTTAATATGGATGTTTTAATTACTGGGAGAGCCGTTTTCGATTTTTTGTTCGAAGCGGTTTTTTTGTTTGTGTAATAAAAAGTTTGTTTTGGATGAATAACAATAGTTAGGAGGGAATCATGGGATACGCAGTCAGTCAGATAACAGCTCTTCCATTTGGAAATATTATTGGAGGGCCTATGAAGGCGGCTATTGAGGCGCAAGCTTTAGCTGCAAAATCAACGGTGGATTTTATTCAGAAGGTGGGTTTTAAGCCAAAGGATGATGCTGATCCTTTTTTTCCTGATGATGGTGGAAATGCCGATGTAGGCGATGTACGTTATGTCACCTTTAAGTATATGGTGGAGAACGAAGATGGGACAGGCTCTGAAGCAAGTCTTGAAGTACCTATATTAACGATAGTTCCAATTCCATTTATTCGAATTGATGAAATGTCGATTGATTTTTTGGCTAAAATTTCTGAGATGAGAGCAGAAACACGCAAAGCAGGTTCGGAGTCAAATGCAAGCTTCAATGTTAGTGCTAAATATGGTGGGCAATGGTGGTCTCCAGTTAGTGTGGGTATAAAAGCGTCATACTCCAGTCGGCACACATCAAGTACTGAGGCTAATTCACGTTATCAAACCGAAATGACAATGAATGTACATGTAAGAGCCGTGCAGGATGAATTACCAGCTGGAATGTCACGTATTCTTAATATACTAGAAGATTTAGTTAAAGAAAATCGTCCAGCTTTACCCGCACCCACTGGTTAGTATGATGGGGAGCTATAGGGCAGGTTGACTCGGATGATAGTAGATGTCTGATTCTGTGTTTCTTCATCGTTACCAGTTTAGCAACAATGAACTAGATGAACTTATTCTTTCGTGGTTTAACTTGATGTCATTGGCTGATATTGATCGTTTTTTTTGGGACTATCCTGGAGAAACCGACTACAGCATGTCTGGATATGGGCTTGGGCGAGCTATTGCACAGCGTATTGTGACAATGAGAAAAAATATAGGCGCTTTTACATCAATGCAGCAGATATTGGCAATTAATGGAATAGGTAAAGATAAAATTAGTGATATGAGAACTCAGGCAAAAGAGGCAATTGCGTTGGCAGAGTATAAAAATATTCAACGTGACCCAGAAATGCTTTGGCGAGCGTTGCTTTTAAAAGGATCAGGGATGACCCTAAACTATTTTATTCAGCATCTTATTAAACCACAACTAGAACTAAGTATCAGAGATGTTAGTGGGTATGGAAAAATTAAAACAACTATCTCTATACCTTTTATTGGTCTCGCCAGAATAGTGGAGGGTGCTCAGGACTCGGTAACATCTTTTATAAGAATTAGAGTCGAACCATGGGCATTTGCGGTGCATAGTAATAAATATCTCTGGAAACTGAGCGCAGAAGGATATGATCATAAGGATATGAAATTTACCGTTTCGAGGGATCCATGGCACAGCTAAATAATGTAATCGGCGCAATCTTGAGAGATATTGCACAGTCACGTGTAACCTCAGACATGTTCTCTAGAAAAATAAGTCAGTATTATGAGCAAGACTCATTATTGAGACTTTTTCCAGTTCCACGCTCAGAGATAAGAGAGATTGAACTTGATTTAAAATTTTCTATTGCTGATGTAAGTGTTGATCATGATAGAAATGAAGAAAGGGATGCAAGAATTGGTCGTATCTTCGAACGTTACAGTGAGGCCATAACGGAAGATATTTTTGAAAACCTGAAAGGCTCTGAAACAATACGGAAGATTAAAGAATGGGTAACCCTTGTAGGAGAAATAGATACTGTACAGTTACGATTGGATATAAAAAATAGAATACTCATTTTTTTTGAAGAAAAATCAATATCATTTATGTCTATTTCGATAGAGAAAGACCAAATTAATATTGAATTAGAACCTCAAAAAATAAAAGCTGGAATTAATGAGATACTAGAAGTGCTTATTTATTCTCGACCCGATGTGAAAACTATTGCGGAAAAGTATAGTAGTAACAGGTTGTTGAGAAGCGTAAAAACGTCCATATCAAATGGATATCGCGATCAAATTGATGCTATGGATGAGGAATTGGAATTTTTAGAAGCTTCGGAAGAGTTTAAAGTGGAAATTGATATGACAGCGGAGAAGATTCAAGATCTACCAGAAATAGCTATCTCATCCATAAAAATAAAAACCGATATCAGAAACTACAACTGGTCACAGGTAGAAGAGCAGGACGGCAAGATAATTAGGCGTTTAGTGCCTGAATAGCGAATAACAACAGGAAGAGGTAATAAATTGGCACGGCAAATAAGTGAATTTCAGTCTATTCCCTTTCATCAGATAATAGGTTCACCCTTGCTGGCTATGGTGCAGGGGCAGGCACAGGCCGCTCAGGCTACGGCTGAATTTATCGAGAGAATTGGTTTTAAGCAGGTCAAAGCAAAAGATGGTGCCGAAGGAGATAATCTTGGTGAGCTGCGAATGGTTACTTTTTCCTATCAAAAACCTGATGATGCAGGTAACCCCCAGACGTATGAGATTGAAATTCCCTTGCTATCACTTATACCTATTCCGGGTATTCAGATAAAAGAAGGTGAGTTGGAATTTAATATCAAGGTAAACGATATTCAGTCATCGAATATAAGCACTGCATTAAACAGCCCCAATGCAGAAGAAGGTGACTGGCTTTCTCCGAGTCGTGTTGAGTTTCGAGCGGCAATGGGACAAATGAAAACATCGACTTCTGGCAAGCAAAGCTCTGAACTTCAGATGAAGGTAAAAATGAAAGTGGAGCAGGCTGAAATTCCGGCTGGATTATCGCAACTATTCAGATTGATGGATCAAAGTATAAATAGCTCTGTGCAGAATTCTGCTGTAAAAGAAACCCCCAATAACGCAGAGCCTACAGGTTAAGAAAATAATCTGCTTAAGGCATATATTATGGCTAAAAAGGAAAATACCATTGAAAAAAAAACCAGTCGGTGGCGTAAGGTTAAGAAAAAAATTATTGACTGGCTGAGTGATGATGAGCAACAGGAATTAGTGCCCGAGGGTGAAACTCCAGGAGCACCTGTTGTTAGTCATGATCCTGGTCTAAATTGTCCACAATGTTCTTATAAGATAAAGATAAACATGGAAGTGCTCATGTCTGGCTCACCGATAGTTTGCCCTGCTTGCGGATTGGAGTTGGGCGTGGATCAGGAGAAATCAAAAGGCTGCATTAATGAGCTTAGGAAAGTAAGTGATGCGATTCAAAAGGCGGAAGAGGCTAAAAACGTTATTTGACGAAATAGTGTAGGGAGAAAATCATGGCTCTAACCGAAAAATGGAAAACAGGAATGAAAAGAGCGATTAAAGATACTAGCGTTGAGTGGGATAAGTACGATGGCGTTATAAAGAAAGAAGTAAGCTCCTATGCTAAAAGATTTCCTGCGACTAAACAGTGGAACTATAAATATATAAAAGCAATGGTTTGGATTGAAAGTGGAGGCCCGTATTTTGAGAAAGGAGTACATTGGCGAACAAAACCAATGCAAATTGGTAGATATAGAGCTGATCCTGCATATGGTGTATTGGTTAAGGGTGGGCAAAATTCAGATCTAATAATGAGTACGCAATTAAAAAATGAAATAAAGAAGGGTGGAGCATTAAAGGATCCAAAAGTCAATATTAAAGCGGGTATAGCTTACCTTTATACAATGATGATTAAAGAGATTGAAGATGTATTTGACTCTGTTGAATATGAATACAAGGCAGTTTCTGGAGATAATTTAAGTAAAATAGCAAAAAAGTGTGGAACGACTATACAAGAATTAAAAAATAGAAGTAAAAAGAAAAATGATAAAATTGCGATTGGTGAGAGTTTAAAGTATAGAAAGCTAGTTAAGCGTAGGCCAAAAAGTTTTAAGTTTTTTACGGCTGTAAATATAGCAAATAATTATAATTATGATTATGGTTCTAGAAGAAATAAAAAAACAGTTAGCTTAAAAAATGGTAAGAAGCCAGGTGACCCGTATTATCATGAGAAAATAACATATCTTATTAAAGATATTTTTCCTAAAAGAAAATCATAAAGCTAACTATATTTATTTAACTAAAGATAATTGGCAGGGTTGAAGCAGGAAAAGTCTAATTTTATTTATCGAGATAATAATGAAATATATCAGAAAGTCTTAAATATAAAAGTAAAATTTTATAATAAAAAGGGTTTTTATATGAGTTAAAAAGGAGATATTATGAAATTTAAAAAAGACTATTTAGAAGGAGATGGAATTGTTTTTAAAGAAACGCCAAACAAAGGTGGAGTTTTCGGTAAGAACCTACCCGATACCATTATCATTCATTTTACAGCGGGCAGTTCTGCTGAGTCATCGGTCAATCATTTATGTAAACCAAGCACTAAAGCATCTGCGCATCTTGTTATTGGTAGAGATGAATCGATAACTCAACTTGTTCCTTTCGATACTGTTGCCTGGCATGCCGGTCCCAGTAGCTACGGTGAGCGTAAAGGCTTTAATAAATACTCGATTGGTATTGAGATTGATAATGCGGGAAGGTTGACAAAAAGCGGTGATAATTATGTTTCCTGGTTTGGCAAAATATATCATCCTGACGAAGTGGTTGAGGCTGTTCATAGAAATGAGAGCGAAACTACATATTGGCACCGATATACCGAGGAGCAGATTTCCATAGTTCAGGAGATATGCACGATGCTTACTGATAAATATAAGATAAATTCTATTCTGGGTCATGAAGAGATATCTTCTGGTAGAAAAATAGATCCAGGTCCAGCCTTCCCTCTGGACACCTTGCGAGAAAGAGTGCTGATGAGAGACAGATCATCTGATGAAGCTAGTAATCTGCAGGTGGCACATAAGATAGCTGAGGTTACCGCAAATAACTTGAACATTCGTTCAGCACCTGTTGATGGTGTTGTTGTTGCTCCACCGCTTGCTAAAGGAACAAAAGTAGAGGTTCTACAGGAAAAAGATGGCTGGTTAGAAGTAGATGCAAGAATTAAGGGGTGGGTGAGTGGGAAATATATTTCTACTTAAATTTTTTTTGTTAAAATAGCTCTTCTTGAAAAAACATTGAGCTATCTAAATGATTCTCTCCCTAATTGCTGCGATGGACAATAATCGACTGATAGGCAAGGATAATGAATTGCCGTGGCATTTACCTGCGGATTTACAGTATTTCAAATCGGTAACCATGAACAAGCCGATTTTGATGGGGCGTAAAACTTACGACTCGATTGGTCGGCCATTACCGGGGCGTCAGAATATTGTGCTGACGCGTGGTGATGTTGAAATCGAAGGTGTGACCGTAGTGAATTCGATCAATGAGGCCGTTGCGGCCGCTAAGGATGCCGAGGAAGTTATGGTGATCGGTGGCAGTTCGATTTATGAACTTGTGCTGCCTGAAGTGCAGCGCATGTATCTGAGTTTTGTCGATGGTGAGTTTGAAGGTGATGCCTGGTTCCCCGAGTTCAATGAAGATGACTGGGAAATTATCGACAGCAAGAAGCAGGAACCGGATGAAAAAAATTTACATGCCTGCCGGTTTGTGACTTATCAAAGGAAATAGCACGTAGGTCGGTTTCCCTATGCCGACGAAATATAAATGCCAGGAAAGGGTTCCTGATTGTCGAAATTTATATGTATGGTTTGCTTGATTGTGGACAGTGCAAAGCTGTTTTTTCAAACGAACCATCATCGATACGCATCGCGGTTAAATGTCCTCCCCACAAACAGCCGGTATCCAGCGGATAAACATTTTTATATTCAATATCCTTTGCCAGAATCAGTGTCGACCAGTGACCGAAGACAATGGAATTATTTTGACTGATTCGATTTTCAACACTAAACCATGGAAGCAGGTTATTAGGCTGAGAACCTGGTTCACATTTATACTTAAGCGCAAGTGCATGGTTCTGGTCGCAAAATCTCAGGCGGGTGAATACGTTGGTGATGTGTCGTAAACGTGACCATCCATCTAAATCATCAGACCAGTTTTCCGGTTCATTGCCGTACATGTTTTTATAAAAATCAATGTGCTGATTACCCTGGAGAACAGATTCGACCTCTGCGGCCAGTGACTGAGCCTTCTTAATGCTCCAGTCTGGGTGTATGGCAGCATGAACCATGCTCATATTGATATCATTATTAACATGGATAAGTGGTCTATGTGCAAGCCAGCTTAATAATTCATCACGATCAGTTGCGTTCAGTATTTCATCCAGCGTGTCTTTTTTACCAGCTATGTCTGTCGTGTAGGCAATAGCGAGTAGATGTAGGTCGTGATTACCGAGTACTACGATGGCATTGTCGCTAAGCGATTTTATAAATCGAAGTGTTTCCAGAGATTTAGGGCCACGATTTACCAGGTCGCCGGTGAGCCAGAGTGTGTCGCAATCGGATTTGAAATTAATTTTATTGAGCAGCTGCCTGAGGTCGTTATAGCAGCCTTGAATATCACCAATGGCGTAAGTGGCCAATGTAGTCCCCTAATAAGAAGTTAGCAATGTTAGCTAGAAGCTATTTAGCTTTACTGATAACTGTAATTTAAAATTTCTCTAACTTTATCAGTCTAAACCATCCATTCGCAAGTATAGGTTTGTTATTGATAACTTTGAGAGAGGGTGATTGGGCAAGAGCCTCTTCAAATACCACATCTGTACGTGTAGCAATGTGTCGGAGTAATAAATTAAGCATTTTACGAACAGGGGCAAATTCATCAGGTTTTAAAAACTTATCAAAGATATACAACCGACCTCCAGTTTTCAGGACTCGATTAGCTTGTTGAAGCGCGAGAGCTGGGTTGGGAACCACGGCAAGAATAAGATGCATGATCACAATATCAAATGTTTCATCATCAAATGGAAGGTTATGGCTGTCAGCACAGATTAGGTCGATGTTGAATTTGTATTCTGATGCACGTCGTTTTGCGATTTTCAACATGGCTGCTGTGAGGTCTGTTCCCGTATATTGGGCATCACGAGGTAGATAGGGGATATCCAGGCCGCTACCGATACCATTAACAAGTATTTTTTTGTTAGCGGTGTTCTGTAATTGAGCAAGGCTTTTTTGGCGTGCTTTATCGAGTGCACCAGAAACCATGAAGTCGTAAAGAGGAGCAAGCAATGTGTAGCTATGCTTGAGGGACATTTATGTGGCTTAGTGCAAGGTGTTGGGTACTGCGAGCGTGAAATTTGGGATTTCCGCTTCAAATGTTTCACCAGAATCAGTGATCATCTGATAACTGCCACGCATAGTGCCGACAGGTGTATTCATGAAAGTGCCTGAGGTATATTTGAAGTCTTCACCTGGTGAAAGGTGGGGTTGTTCACCTATAACACCTTCACCGCGAACTTCCTGAACCTGACCATCGCCATCTGTGATAACCCAGTGGCGTGTCAATAAGCGTGCTGACTTTTTGCCTTCATTACGAATGGTGACGGTATAAGAAAAAACATAATGATCGCTAGATGGGTCAGACTGCTCAGCAATATAAGTAGGCAGAATTTCTATGTTAATTTTGTTGGCATTATTCGTCATGATGAGATTAGTATAGCAAGATCAAAAATAGGATGGTTTGCTAGCCGATGAAAGGTGTGAATTTTAGGATATGTGAGTGTGTAGCTTTAAGAAGTCATCGACAGAGAGCTCTTCTGCCCGTTGGC
>JAGLQT010000015.1 GCA_023136715.1 Gammaproteobacteria bacterium
AAAAAACGGGGGTTTCGCACTGGTTTGAATTTTCAGTGTCCGCCGCCGAGGTGGGTCACCAGAAACCTCATCCCCTGTTTTTTGAGACTATGCTGAATAAAGCAGGACTGACAGCCAGCGAGGTTTTGCACATTGGTGATGACCCTTATCACGATATATTTGGTGCTTATGATGCCGGAATCCGCAGCATATGGCTGAATCGGACAGGGCAGGTATGGCAATCTGATGACTATCAGGCTGACCGGCAAATTGAAACATTGGCCTCTTTGCCAGAAATCCTGCGCGAAATACAGGTCAACTGACTCTGAATTCGATATAATTCGCTCTTCTTTAAAACACGATTAATCGCACGATAATAGAATGAAGTTTAAAACCGACGATGTCCGCATAGCTGGATTACACGAAGTCCATCCTCCAGCTGAATTGCACGCACAATTTCCGATTGATGAACAGGCATCCGAAACGGTGTATAAAAATCGCGAAGCCATTCATAATATCCTGCATGGTGAGGATGATCGTCTGGTCGTTGTCGTCGGCCCCTGTTCCATTCATGACCCTGATGCCGCGCGTGAATACGCCAAACGCCTGAAACCATTGATCGATGAATTGTCCGGTGATCTTTGCATCATCATGCGAGTCTATTTCGAAAAACCACGTACCACCGTTGGCTGGAAGGGCCTGATTAACGATCCTGACATGGACGAAAGCTTCTATATCAACAAGGGCCTGCGCCTGGCACGTGGTCTATTACTCGACCTCGCTAAACAGGGCATACCCTCCGGCACTGAATTCCTCGACCTGATCAGCCCGCAATACATTGCTGACCTGATCAGCTGGGGTGCAGTCGGTGCTCGCACCACCGAAAGTCAGGGACACCGTGAACTGGCTTCGGGCCTCTCCTGTCCTATCGGGTTCAAAAACAGCACCGATGGTGGTTTCAAAATAGCCATTGATGCCGTGCACGCCGCATCACGTCCACACGTGTTCATGTCGCTGACCAAAGAAGGTCACTCCGCAATATTCTCCACCACCGGTAATGAAGATTGTCACATCATCCTGCGTGGCGGCAAGAAACCCAATTACGATGCCAAAAGTATCCAGCACGCTTCCGAGCAACTGGAACAATGTGATCTACGTCCATCCTTGATGGTGGATTGTTCACATGCTAATAGCAACAAGGATTATCTTCGTCAGATTGATGTTTGTCGTGATGTTGCCGGTCAGGTAAGCAAAGGTGATAAACGCATCATGGGCGTGATGATCGAAAGCCATCTGGTTGAAGGCCGCCAGGATGTAGTAGAAGGCCAGGAACTGACTTACGGACAGAGCGTTACCGATGCCTGTATTTCGTGGGAATCAACCGAGACTTTGCTGAGGGAACTGGCAGCAGCGGTTCAGGCACGACGATCTGCTTAGTTTTTAAGCGTCATTCGTTTTCATGTTTACTGCATTGTTACGATAGTCAGTAAGCAAAAACTGTTGTTAAAACTCCGCATCATGATAGATATTCTGTACATCATCTAAATCGTTCAACATATCATAGAACTTGTGAAACAGTTCTAAATTATCGCCTGATAGTGCGGTGCTGGTTGTGGGCAAATATTGAATTGCGTCCACTTCAAATTCAATGTCACCAAAGGCTTCCTTTATTGCCTGTTTGGCTTTGTTGTATTCGGTGTGGGGTGCGAACATGGTGATGATGCCATCTTCACTTTCCACGTCGGTAACATCCACATCGGCCATGAGCAGGGCTTCCAGTACGGCGTCTTCATCATCACCCTTGATCGCCAGGATGCAGGCGTGATCGAACATATGGCTGGTGCTGCCCTGTGTGCCGATTTTGCAATTTGTTTTGGTGAAGGCGACTCGCACATCACCAAAGGTACGATTGTTATTATCGGTGAGGCATTCGACCATCACCATGCAACCGCCGGGGCCGTAACCTTCGTACATGGCAGGGGAGAAGTCTTCACCACCACCGCCTTTGGCCTTATCGATGGCTTTTGCAATAACGTGGCTGGGTACCTGGTCTTTCTTAGCTCGGTCGATCAGGCCGCGTAAGGCCAGGTTGCCTTCTGGATCGAGTCCGCCGGCTTTGGCGCAGACGTATATTTCACGGCCATATTTACTGTAGACCTTAGCTTTGGCGTCCGATGTTTTTGCCATCGACTCTTTGCGGTTTTGATAGGCTCTGCCCATTACGGTGCTGCTCCGTTAAATTCGATAAAAAATCAAATTCTACAGATAAGTTTTTGTATAGGGAAGTTTTAACTCAGGAAGAGTGTAATCAATGCACGGATTTATACTGAATAAATACTATAGCTTCGGTAATATTCTGCCAGTCGTTTTTTGATATTCTCTGTATTTGTCGCCAAAGTGCTCAATAAGTTGCTGTTCTTCTTGATCTACTCTAAATGGATAAATAAGAGCTATAGCAATCAAGCTTGGTGGGCCTGCGAGCCAGTTATGAATGAGTAGTGATTGCCCTATCGCCCACAGCCAGAATGACAGGTACATCGGGTGACGGATTTGTCTGTATACGCCA
>JAGLQT010000150.1 GCA_023136715.1 Gammaproteobacteria bacterium
TGCATCGGTTTGTTTAAGCGAAGTAGTTGTAAAGGCAGTATCAGCAGGCGTTGGCCCAGTAATGTTCATACCCATTTGCTCGCACTGCTGGATTGCGGGTTCAATAATCTCAATCTCTTCCATGCCGAGATGACCATCTTCGCCTGCATGTGGATTGAGGCCGCAAACAAGTATATTGGGATTTTCAAGGCCACATCGATTAATCAGGAAATCATTTAAAGTTGAGATGATGTAATTTAACGAGTCAGTGGTAATGGCATAACTTACCTGGCTCAATGGTAAGTGCGTAGTCGCCAGGGCAACACGTAATGATTCTGTAGCCAGCATCATCACAGGTTTGCTGTTAGATAAGTCTGCAAGGAATTCGGTGTGACCGGTAAAAGAAATTCCAGCTTCATTAATAATACCCTTGTGCACTGGGCCAGTCACCATCGCGCTGGCTTCGTCATTTAGGCAGTACCGCGCAGCTGTGCTAAGGCACTCAAGAACATAACTGCTGTTCCTGCTGTCGAGTTTTCCTGGTATAGAAGGGGCAGCCAGCTTAACCGGCAACACATTAAGTTGCCCAGTTCGGTGCTCATTAGTGTCAGCAGGTAATTTATCGAAGATATTTAGCTGAATGTCCAGGCCGAGTAGCTTTGCTCTTTCTGCTAAAAGATCAGGGTCAGCAATAACAAAAATTTCAGCATTGAAATTTTGTTGTGCAATAGCAAGTGTGATATCTGGCCCAATACCTGCGGGCTCACCGGGGGTAATTAACAGGCGGTGAAGTAAATTATCCACTATTGTGCCGGTTTATTGCCAATGTATTCGACATAGGCTTCATCACGAATTCTGCGTGTCCATAAGCGGAGCTCTTCGTCATATTTTCTTTTGTGAATAGCCTGGCTTGCTTGTGATTTAAGATTGGCCTGAGTTTTGTCCTGTTCACGTCTATCGAGAACCTGCAATATATGCCAGCCAAACTGGCTGCGGAAAGGTTCTGAAATGGCGTTATTTTTAAGGCTTCCCATTACTTCTTCAAACTCGGCGACATAGGTGCCAGGATCTGCCCAACCAAGATCGCCGCCTTTAATTTTTGAGCCTGGGTCCTGTGAATATTCATTGGCCAGAGTTGAGAAATCCTCGCCTTGTTTAATGCGTTGTTTTATATCGTTGAGTAACTTGCGCGCATCATCGTCACTTCTCTCTTTACTTGTTCGAATCAGAATATGGCGAGCATGGGTTTGAGTCACCATGTTTTTATTACTGGACTTGTCGACCAATTTTAGAATATGGAAGCCGCTGGCACTATGGACAGGTAAAGCAGTTTCACCTTTATTAAGTTCCTTAATGGCATCAATAAAAGCTTCAGGTAGTTCACTGCCGTTGCGCCAGCCAAGGTCGCCGCCCTTGAGCGCATTGCGGCCATCCGATTGTTGAATAGCCAGAGTTTTGAAATCAGCACCTTTATTTATTTCAGCAAAAAGTTGATTGGCTTTTTCTTTTGCTTTGCTGATGGCTTCGGGTGTGGCAGATTCAGGTGTGGAGATGAGAATATGTTGAATTTGATATTTATCATTTTCATTATTCTTCTTCAGGTTGTTATCAATAAAACGCTGAATCTCCTGGTCAGAGATGTTGATTTTATTGGCGACCACACGTTGCTGTAGTTGCTTAACGATAAGGTCCCCACGAGTTTGTTCGCGGAAACGGGCGAAGTCGACGCCATCTTTAGATAAAGTCGTTTTTAGTTCATCTAATGACAAATTGTTGGACTGTGCAAGCTTCTCAATCATTCTATTCAGGCTGATGTCATCGATAGTAATGCCCATTTGTTTAGCCATTTGTAGTTGAATGCGAGAGCCGATCATGCGCTCTAGTACCTGCTTTTTGAGAGCTTTCATCTGCTCTTTAGAATTTTTGTCTAGCTTGAGCTGTAAGATGAAATCTGAAATTCGACTATCTAACTCGTTTTGGGTGATGACATCATCATTAACGACAGCAATGATTTTATCGAGTGCTTGTTGTGCATTTGTATTTTCTGAGGTTAGCGTCAGGCACAGGCATATTGTAATGACATAGAAGTTGTTTTTTAAAGTATTGAATAGCTTCATTCCTAATCCTCGTTATAACCCAAAATGGCGTGTTCAAGCGTATCGCTAACTTTATTGCCAGACACACTACCCAGACCCTTTAATACCAGTTGCACCATAAAGGCGTTATCATATTCTTCGATATTGTTGGTGTATTTTAAACTTCTTTGCGCTATGAATTGTACTGACCAGCAGCAACTGTCATAACTAATTCCAGCGATGGCTTCAATATCGCGATCATGTTCAAGCGAATAATTCCATCGGCCAAAGGCTGAAAACTCATTGTTGATGGGGGTCATGAAGGATAAATCAGTTTGTCTGATTTCATCGTTAATGCTACGGTCGCTACGCAAGCCCAGATTAAATATATGTTGTGAATCAGATTGATAATGCAGCAAAAAGTTTCCGCGCTGAGTCTGGTTTTTATCCGTATTCCACTGCGTGCTGGCACTCATGCCCCAGTTGTTTAGCTTAGCGGCCAGTTCAGCGATAAGGTCAGAGGTATTATCGTTTTCGATAATACCTGTGAGTGATACCTGGCGGTCTTCAAAATAGCTGATTTGTCCAATGCTGGCACGTAGAAATTCGTTACCTGTTTCTGAGTCAATCAGGCGGCTGCTGAGTGCTAACGTTAATTGATTGGCATCGCCAATGCGATCACCACCATTAAATCGATTGTCTCTAAATAATAGTGCAGTGCTAAAAGTGCTTTCTTGAGTATCAAAATTTGGCAGCAGGCTTTGATCTCTGTAAGGCACGTTTAAATAATAAATTCTTGGCTCCAGAGTATGAATAAGGCCATTATCCAGTTCTCTTTCAAAGAACAGGCCGGCATCAAGGCTGGTCATTGAGAGGTTTCGATCTTCAATATTTTGTTTAATACCATTGCCATCTTCAATTTCATACTGTGTATGACTAAATTTAATGGCGGGATCGATGAACCAGAAAGAGCCTTGGCTTAGCCAGTGCAAGCCTGGTTTTAATTGAAATCTTGAGCCAGTGATAACACTGTCGTCTTCGTGATCAAAGGTGACCAATTCTGTATCCAGAGTAAAGGCCAGGCCGCTATCGGTGATGGGTTGATCACCATTCAGGGTGAGTTGCGGTAATCTACGATAAGGTCGGTCAGTATTTAAAATGTTGGTATCAAGCGTTTCAAAAGTTTGTGCTAGTAAGTGGCTACGCCAATATTGCTTATTAAGATTTAATGTGAGCTCGCGCTTTAAATGGGTAGTGCTGGATGTCGATAAATTATTGCTGAAATCATTGAAGTAGTCCGTGTCCGAAACATCCTGTATATCTATGTCCATATTCAGATCACGTGTGAACTTGGTGTGTTGCTGGTATTGAATTTGATGACGACTTTCGTCGGTAATTTTATCTTTGTGCAAAAAAGCCGCATCCATTTGCCCGTGACTATTTTCAGTTAGAAAGCGGTATTGTGTATCCAGTTGTGTACCGCGGTGACCCATTAAATGAGGCGCAAGAATGGCATCGTGATTGGGTGCAATATTCCAGTACCAGGGAACAGTGAGTTCAGTACCGCGCGATGATGAATACCCAATTTCGGGTACCAGCAGGCCACTACGGCGACGATCACCGATAGGGAATTCCATATAAGGAACATAAAGGAAGGGGACTTCCATAAAGCGCAAGACCACATCTTCTGCTGAGCCATATTCTTCTTCATGATCCAGGCTGATATTGTCCGCGTCTAAACGCCAGTCTGGGTCTTTTAGGTTGCAGCTGGTGATTGAGGATTTTTTCAGTTCTGTCTTGCCAACCTTATCTGCACTAATACTGGCAGCTTTGCCTCGCATATTATCTTTGCTAATTTGAAACTCAACCCCCTCAAAAAAAGACGATTGTTTTTCTTTTGATAGTCGACCTAAATCAGCATCTATTGCCATGTTGGTTGTGTCGACATGGACATTGCCATCGATGCTGATGTCTTCAGTATTTTGATTGTAAGCAGCTTTGTCGGCGGTGATACGAAGCTCGTGCTTCTCAATAACTACATTGCCTTGAAATGTTGATGTGCCCTGGCTGTCTGAACGTGTTTGATCTGCGCTGATATTAATCTTACCCAGATCTTTTTCGGTAAAAACAGGAGGTGCCTGATAAGTAACAGAATCGCTTAGTGTTGAACAGCTCTCATTTTCCTGTGAAAAGGCAGAACTGGAAAAAAATAACAGGCCGATGCTACAGGCTGTTCGCGCAAAAGAGATCAGTGCGACTGATTTTTTATGTGTTGACGGAAAAACTGCGTTGCAAAGCACGGTACTAGCTAACAAGTAAAAATTCGAGCAGAGCCTTTTGTGCGTGTAAGCGGTTTTCTGCTTCGTCCCAGGCAACACTTTGTTTGCCATCAATGACATCGGCGCTAACTTCTTCGCCGCGATGTGCTGGCAGGCAATGCATAAACAGGGCATCAGTTTTGGCTGCTTTCATCAAGTCTGCATTTACCTGATAAGGCTCAAAGGCTTTAATGCGTAGTTCCTGCTCTTCTTCTTGACCCATGCTGGCCCATACATCGGTCACCACCAGGTCTGAATTCTCACAGGCTTCTTTGGGATCAGCAATCAATTCAATATGGCTGTTGGCTTCATCGATAAAGGCCTGAGCTGGTTCATAACCTTGCGGGCAGGTGATATTGAGTTTGAAGTCCAATAACTTGGCGGCGTGCATGTAGGAATGACACATATTATTACCATCCCCTACCCACGTGACTGTTTTCCCCTGGATGTCACCGCGATGCTCAATGTAGGTTTGCATGTCAGCCAACAATTGGCAGGGGTGCACGTCATCGGTCAGGCCATTGATAACTGGAACTGAAGAATACTGAGCAAACAGCTCTATTTTTTCGTGTTCAAACGTACGCACCATAATGCAGTCAGCCATACTGGAAAGTACGCGCGCACTATCTTCAATCGGTTCGCCACGGCCTAACTGGGTATCACGGGGAGAAAGGAATAAAGCGTGCCCACCAAAGTGAGCCATACCGGTTTCAAATGAAACGCGTGTGCGAGTTGATGATTTTTCAAAAATCATTGCCAGCACTTTATTTTTTAGCGGCTCGTAAATTTCACCATTGCGTTGCATGGCTTTGAGCTCGATAGCTCTGTTCAAAAGCTGCTTATACTCGTTGCTGTCGAGATCGGTCAGCGTTAAAAAGTGGCGTACTGTCATGACAACCTCAAGCGGCTTCTTGTTGTAACAAAGTAATAACGAGCTGAGTTATTTTCTTAACAATGGCGTCAGCCTGTTCCGTGCTTAGAATCAGCGGCGGCAACAAACGAATAATAGTGTCAGCCTGTATCGCTAGTAACAAACCTTCTTCTAAAGCCTTGCTGAATAATTCGGTGCAGGGCTGATCAAGTTCAATACCGAGCATTAGGCCAAGACCACGAACTTCACGAACACCTTCGACGTTGGCTAATTCTTTTTGCAAAGATTCGAGTAGATAAACGCCCATGTCTTTAGCTTTGCTAACGAGCTGTTCAGATTCCATGGTTTTGATAACAGCAAGGCCGGCAGCACAGGCCAGCGGGTTGCCGCCAAAAGTAGAGCCATGATTGCCGGGCTTCATCACCGAAGCGGCTTTTTCAGAGGCAAGGCAGGCACCGATAGGTACGCCGTTGCCCAATGCTTTGGCCAACGTCATCACATCAGGCTTGATCTTGTTGTGCTGAAAAGCAAACCACTCACCAGTACGTCCCATGCCGGTTTGAATTTCATCGAGCATCAATAGCCAGTCGTTCTGGTTGCACAGTTCCCTCAATTTGTTCAGGTAGTCTGCATCTGGAATTTGAATACCGCTTTCACCCTGAACAGGTTCAACCATCACTGCAACAATGTTGCTGTTATTTTTAGCGATATTTTCAATCGATTCAATATCGTTATACGGCGCGCGTACAAAACCTTGTACTAGCGGTTCGAAACCTGCCTGTACTTTGCGGCTGCCGGTAGCGCTCAGCGTGGCCATGGTGCGACCGTGGAAACTGTTTTCCATGACCACAATTGTAGGTACGTCGATATTTTTCTGGTGACCGTAGAGGCGCGCTAACTTGATGGCGGCTTCATTGGCTTCGGCACCGGAGTTTGAGAAGAACACACGATCAAGACCAGACAGCTCACATAATTTGTCAGCCAGATTTTGCTGATTTTCTATCTGATAAAGATTAGAAGTATGTATCAGCCTGGTCGCCTGTTCAGAAATAGCCTGTGCTACAGCCGGATGGGCATGCCCCAAACCACAGACAGCAATACCAGATAAGGCATCCAGATATTCCTTACCGTTAGTGTCAGTGAGTATTGCGCCTTTGCCTGATTCAAAAGTAACCGGCATAGGAGCATACGTGTTCATTAAATGTTCGTTATTAGCCATAGCTCAAAATCTTTATAGAAATTCTTAAAAACAAAAACGGCGGCCATGGCCACCGTTAAACGACTGATTATACTAGATCT
>JAGLQT010000151.1 GCA_023136715.1 Gammaproteobacteria bacterium
TTGCTCAATGCCGAATTTCCCTCAGCCGTAGCTGCTGGTAACGTCGAAACCAGCACACGTATCGTTGATGTCGTGCTTGGCGCACTGGCACAGGCGATCCCAGAAAAAATACCCGCTGCCAGTCATGGCAGTATGAATAATATTGCGATGGGCCATAACGGCACGGGTGAGCACGCCGCATGGGATTATTATGAAACCATCGGCGGTGGCATGGGCGCTAGCGCTATCAGTGATGGTCAGGATGGTGTGCAAACTCACATGACCAACACGCTAAACACACCCATTGAATCGCTGGAAATGAATTATCCAATGCGGGTGAATCGTTATCAGATTCGACGTGGTTCGGGTGGTGAAGGCAAGCATAAAGGTGGTGATGGTTTGATTCGTGAGTTTGAGTTTTTAGCTCCGACTGAAGTTACGGTGTTATCTGAACGTCGGCAATATGCACCGTGGGGTTTGGCGGGGGCAGATGATGGTCGAATGGGTTTGAATCACAGTGGGCAGACAGAATTATCGGGTAAATTTTATCGTCACTTTGATGAAGGTGATAGTTTGACTATTGAAACACCGGGTGGTGGCGGCCATAAGTCGGTAGTATGATTTTATCTCCTAAGAATTTTATGTCTTCAATAAAAAAGTAAATAACTATGTGCGGAATTTGCGGTGAATTAAGATTTGATAATACCAGCCCGGATCAGGCGCGCATCGATCGCATGAAGACAAAGCTGGAACAGCGCGGACCTGACAGCGAAGGCAGTTATTTTAATAATGCTGTGGGTTTAGGCCATCGTCGTCTGGCGATCATCGATTTATCCGATAAAGCTGCGCAGCCGATGATTGACGAGAGCGCCGGGATTGCGCTGGTATTCAATGGCACCATCTACAACTATCCCGAGCTTAGAAAAGAATTACAGGCGAAAGGTCACGAGTTCAAATCGACCGGTGATACCGAAGTAATTCTGCGTGCTTACGCCGAATGGGGTGAAGCCTGTTTGCAACGCCTGCATGGCATGTTTGCTTTTGCTATCTGGGATACAAATAAAAAAGAATTATTGGTTGCGCGTGACCGTGTCGGTATCAAGCCGCTGTATTTCTCACAAACCGATCAGCGTTTGTTGTTTGCTTCCAATACGCAGGCATTGATTCATGCCGATGATGGTATTGATAAAAATATCGATGCGGCTGCGCTGCATAATCTGTTTAGCCTGCATGCAGTAGTGCCTGCGCCGCGAACAATATTAAAAGGTATTCGAAAAGTTAAACCTGCGCACTATATGGTGTTTAAGCAGGACGGCAGCGTTGAGGAAAAACGCTACTGGACACTGACTGCAAAACGCCCCGATAAAAAAATGTCCGAACAGGACTGGGTGGAAGCAATTCGAAATTCGCTGAAAAAATCGGTGGAACGCCGGGTAAAAATTGCTGATGTACCAGTCGGTGTTTTGTTATCCGGTGGTATCGATTCGAGTTTGCTGGTGGGGTTGCTGGCAGAAGCCGGTGCTAAAGATTTAAAAACCTTCTCAGTCGGTTTTGAAGATCAGCCCGAAGAAAAAGGTAACGAGTTCGAATATTCCGATGCCGTAGCAGAACACTTCAACACCGAGCACCACCGTTTTTTAGTGCCGAATAACCAGGTGCTGCCAAAATTACCCGAAGCCTTCGCGCACATGGCCGAGCCCATGTTCGGTCAGGATGCGGTCGCTTTTTACCTGCTCTCCGAAGTTGTCTCCAAAGAAGTCAAAGTGGTGCAAAGCGGGCAGGGTGCGGATGAGGTTTTCGGTGGTTATTTCTGGTACCCGCGTATGCACGAATCCACCACGCCGGGGGTAAAACGTTTTTCCGAACAATACTTTGATCGTGACCACGATGAATATCTGGAAACCGTTGATAGTCGTTTCCACGGTGACGATGTTACTTCACAGATGATGGGTGATTTGCTGGACGGAATTGAAGCTGATGAATATCTGGATCGAGTACTGGCTGCTGATGTCACCACTTTGATCGTCGATGATCCCGTCAAACGCGTCGATAACATGACCATGGCCTGGGGGCTGGAAGCACGCGTGCCTTTCCTCGATCAGGAGCTGATTGAACTGGCCGCAACCATGCCACCAGAAATGAAATTGCCCAATGGTGGCAAACATGTACTCAAGGAAATGTCGCGCGGCTTTCTCCCCGACAGCGTGGTCAATCGCACAAAAGCCTATTTCCCCATGCCAGCACTCAAATACGTGCGCGGTGAATTTCTGGAATTCATGAAAGAGATTCTGTTCTGTGATGCCGCCAGAAACCGCGGTTTGTTTAATCCCGCCTATGTTGAAAAGCTGATGAAAAATCCCGAGGATTACTTAACCCGACTGCAAGGCAGTAAGCTCTGGCACCTGGCGGCATTGGAGCTATGGTTACAGCAGAATATTGATTCTTGATCAGAATTTGAGTCATATCATTTTTTCCTTAATTTGTTTGAGGGATTGTTGAATATCCAGTTATACTCTTGACACGAACTTTTCTGGGGCACGAGGGTTTTTATGCTGTTAAAGACTCAAAAGATAGTTGTCGTTTTATTGATCCTGTTCTCAGCGCAGCTGTGGGCAGAGACAAAGCCGGTCGCGCCGGAAAATATTCCGGGAGCGATTACGGTTAGTGCGGAAGAAGTAATTGAACTGATTCTAATTAATTCTGATCTGATAGTCGTTGATTCCCGCAAAAAAACAGAATATGCAAAAGGTCATATTGAGGGTTCGGTTAATCTTTTGAATACCGATATGAATCAGCAGTCGCTGGAAGTGATTGCGCAAGATAAAACTAAACCGATACTTTTTTACTGTAACGGTGTTCGTTGCCTGAGAAGTTCTGATGCTGTTGCCAAAGCACTGGACTGGGGTTACAAAAATATCTTCTGGTTTCGAGGTGGCTGGAATGAGTGGATGGAAAAACGTCTGCCTGTGATCAGTGATTAACACGGTGTTGCCTGAGCTTTGTTTAGTTTAAATTTATCAGTATTATTTTTTCCTAATTCATGCAAATAGAAAAACTTTCCATCAAAACGGTTACTGTTTTCATCTTTATGATGATCGCTGTGGTTGCGATTGTGTTGTCCCTGTTCGCCGGAAACTATTTCAGAAAATCAGCGCTGGATGCACAAATAAGCAGTCTGTCTCGTGTTATCGAAGTGGCCTCGCAGGAAATGCTCAAGGCGACCCGGGGTTACACTTTCGACCTGGGCATGAAACTGGGTAATAGTGTCGAACTTGTTGAGTCTATAGCTGGTGTTGATCAGGCCGGTGGTTATGATGCGCTGGTTGCGTTACTCGATGATCCCTTCATTAATGGCTTCGTTGGTGTTTCAAACGTGAACATGGTCGGTCTTCGAGTTTACGATCTTGAGTTGCGTTTGATTGCCGAGAGTAGTCGGGGAGTATCCGGGTTTGATAAAAGCCTGACTCCCTACCTTGGTAAAATTATTAGGCAGCGTGAAGGCGTTGAACGTTTGAAGGCGGTAGATGGGCTCTGGGCTTCGACTCTCGGACCATTGTATTCAACGGTGGTGCCCGTTGGCGGTTTACGGTTGCAGGGTTATCTGGAAGTGATTGTTGATCCTGTGTTCAATCTTCCTGATATCGGCAAGATCACTCGAACACCGGTTAATGTTTTTTTGATTGATGGTGAGTTGGTGAGCTCAAGTAAACAGGAAAGTATTGCTGGGTTTTTGCCAGTTGAATACGAGCTGCTGACCTCAGACGGCTTGCCTGCATTCAGGGTGGTTGGTTATGAGAATGTCGAAAAGCTGAATCAGGAAATGGAAGAAACAAAAATTGTAACAATTAGCGGTTTTCTACTGCTGTCGATGGTGACCTTATTATTTGCCCTGTGGTTATTTAATCGTTTTCTATTTGTGCCTGTGAGTCGAATGACGCGTGACATGGCGCGTATGGCTCAGGGTGAACT
>JAGLQT010000152.1 GCA_023136715.1 Gammaproteobacteria bacterium
ATGGCGAACCAGGTCAGAGCGAGAACTAATGAACTCATGGACTCGCAAAACCGATTGTTACAGCTGCTTGATCTTGATGATAGTGCCATTCTTTATTTCGGCAGTGATAATGATGTTGTTTACTTCAACCGAAGTGCAGTAGATTTATTCGGTTACTCAAATGATGAAATGAGTGACATGGATTCAAAAGATTTGTTTTCTGATGATATCGAGCGTCTGATGAAGGACTCAGTTTTTCAGAAACAGCAAATCGAGCTGCATTGTGTTCGTAACGATGGTGAGAAGGTTAAGTGTATAGCTGTTATTCATGTGCTGGACGTGATGGGCGAATCAGGTTTTGCTATCGCACTGAACCCGGTGACCAATGATGGGCGTAGTAGTCAGAAGATGGAAGTAGTTGAGGAATCTCTCAACAGCATTTTAGAACTGGCCAGAAAAAATCCTGGTCTGATGATGGGCCCCCTGGGTTCCCTATATTCAGAATCAGAGGATGAGAAGTCCTTGTTGCGTGAGCAATGTGTCAATATTATGTGCACCGCGCTGGCTTGCTGGGAACATGATCTGGGCAGGAATAAACTGGATCTGGCCGAAGACAGTAAAATCTGGCAGGTCTATATCGATAAATCGACACCCACGACCCGGACGCTGGATAAGTACCTGAATATCGACAGCTGCCCGAAAAATCCTCGCAGTCAACGTGTCATCGACACAGCCGAGTTTGTCTTGAGAGAAATGGGTTCAAAGACCTCAGAATCTCAGGCTAAACTGCTGTCTATGCTGGAAGAATTACGTTTGCTTATTTCAAGGATGAAAGTCAAAAATAAATAACGCTCACCCAATAGTGATTCTCATTTTCAGGCTTTGACTTTCTGATTGCTTCGACAATAAAGATTTATCAAATTTTCTTCCGTTGTTTTTCGTCAAAATAACAATTTTCCGTATTTTAAGTGTTTGAAATACAAGGATATTATCTTCGTTTTAAATGCACGATTTTTGACGAACAAATAGCTGTAAATCTGCCTGCTATCTGTTTATTTTAGTCTCCGACGTTAAATCAATCCTGTCTGTTGCTTTGGCATGGTTAGTCATAAATGAAATTAAATTGTGGAGTCAAAATGAGATGAAAAATAAAATTGAAAATAATGGTATTGGGCGCTGGGTGAAAAAGGCGTTGTGTGGTGGTGCTGTACTAGGTCTAGCTATGACTATGGGTGCAGGCTCAGCTTTGGCTGCTGGGCAGGGTAGTAGTAATGGTGCGCAAAGTCATGGTTTTGGATCTATGACGCCTTTCAGTCGTGTTGCCAAGGTGCCTGTAGTTAAAGTACAGGGTCAGATTGACTACAAAGCAACTTATGCCAAGGCGCGTGCTGCTTCATTGGCTATTGCGACTTATGTAGCTCGTACAGTAGAAGCTGATTTATTGGGTAGCGATGTTATCAAGGGTATAGACTGGAAACTGGGTGGTACTAGTAAACATTGTCTTGATAATCCAACGCTAGACGGTGCCTGCTCAGATGAAGAGATTTCTCATAATGTGCTGATGATTCCTTCACCTGATCCTATTGATCCAACAGATGCGACTTATGTAGAAACAGGTGTTGTTACTAAACCCAATACTAAAAAAGGCAATGTGATTGAGTTCTGTAACAAGAAATATGCATCTATGGCTATGGGCGTGGCACCAATTATTGCTGACAAGCCTGTAGTAAATGGCTGGGCACATGCGCCAGCATTACCTTGTGAAGTATCTGTATGGAATGATGATCAGCACATTTATGTAGACATGCTTGATCCATCAGCAATATTCACTTTGTTCTTCAGTGACGTATTATTCAGTGCCGACATGCAGGATCCAGCATTTGCTGAAGCATTGTATGCTATGCCTCCACAGGTGAAGGGTGAAATCGTAGCGATTATCCATGCAGCTCTGGCTGACTTTGATCCAGATACGAAAGCAATGGATCAGAAGATTGGTCCTGTTTATAACTCAATTGAAGATATCATCAAAGTAGTTGATGCATCTCCACTGGATTCTCCATATCTGCATATGATTTACACTAAGCAGGATGGTGGTTCATTCACTCAAACTGAATCAAAAACAGTGGCTCAGACTATCATCAATACTATGAGTAAGCATGGTGACCCAGATGCGGGTACTCACCCAACTGTAATTAATGAAGATGGTGATACTCTGGATAGCATCCTAAGTCCCAAGTCTAGCTGGCGTTCAGCTCGTATTGCGCCAATTACTATTCCTGGTAAGAACCACATCATCGAAGCATGTTCTCCAAAATATGCCAAGATGGCTATGGGCACAGGTCTGCATCACGTGAATGCGCTACCATGCGAGATCACTGTCAAGCTTCTTAGTAATGGTAGCCTGGCGATTAGCTATCTGGATCCAGCGTTCATGTTGGGTGCGATGTTTGCTGATGTTGAGATGACTGATGATGAAAGAGCCGAGTTCTTTGCAATCACTGGTAAAATCAATACTGATTTACAGAACATCGTAAAAGTTGCTCTGGATGTAAATCTGGGTATTGCGCTTAACGCTCCAACGCGTAAAGTTATCAATATGCTGCCTTAATCAGGATTTAATGAGTTAGTGGAACGACCTCTGGTGAATCTGCAGATTAGCATTGCAGGTTTATCAGGGGTTAATTTAGGTTCACTGTATACTGGAAATAATTATGATTAAGCCACTTACCTTTGTACTGATACTGCTGAGTTTGAGCATGCAGGTTCGAGCAGTTGATTATCAATTGCCTGACCTGGATGGGCAGATACAATCGCTGGATCAGTACAAAGGTAAGTGGCTTATCGTTAATTACTGGGCAACCTGGTGTGGTACATGCCTAAAAGAATTGCCCGACCTGATTTCATTGCACGAAGACCATAAGGATGGCGATATTGCTGTCGTTGGAGTCAACTTCGAGATGATTGAGCCTGACAGGTTGAAAGCCTTTGTGGCGAAGCATTCAATCCCTTATCCCATTTTACGTACTGATCCTGTTCCGATGACGCCGCTCGGGCCAGTGCCCGCTCTGCCGGCTACCTATATTGTCGATCCCAGTGGAAAAGCAGTAGCAGGAGAGGTTGGCATCGTGACCCAGAAGAATCTGGAAGATTATATAGAAGGAAAAAGACTGGCAGATGATTCTGCCGGGACATAGTTATTTCAAGAGCTAATGTTTGCATGAGTTACGGCCGCAATGGCCTTGTTAAAACTGTGTGGTACTCCCCTCTTGAACTCGCTAGAATGCGTCCCCATACAGTAATGACCATTAGATTTTATAGAAGAGGTGTTGAATGGACGTTTTGGACAGAATTGATGAGCAGGTAAAGAATAACTCAGTGATGATCTACATGAAGGGGACACCGCAATTCCCTCAGTGTGGTTTTTCAGGTCGTACGGTTGAAGCGTTGAAACAGGTGGGTAAGGAATTCGCTTATTGCAATGTGCTGGCGGATCCGGAGATTTTTGAAAATCTGCCTCGCTATGCTGACTGGCCAACTTTTCCACAGGTTTATGTGAAAGGTGAGTTGATCGGTGGCTGTGATATTACGCTTGAGATGTTCGATAGTGGTGATCTTAAAAAGATGATTGATGAGGCTTCAGCGGCTTAGTGGTTGATGCTTGATTGTTGACTCATTGTTGAAATGACAAAATTAAAAACGCCACCGGAATCGGTGGCGTTTTTTTATATCTGTTAAATAGAGGTGTAACTAACTAATAATGCTGTTATCGCCCTGGGCGATGGCTTTGGTCAGGTTGTTTTGTGTCAGTTCCAGCATTTCTGTGGAACTGATTACTTTTTCTTTGCCGTCGTAATAGTGCACGCCAATTGAACCGCTGATTTTGTAATCATTATTTTCGGTTTTAAAGGGACGCTGATTGATGGCGGCCATAATTCTATCCAGTGCATTCATCTTGAAGCTGCCAAGCTGGGTGTGGTGCATGGCAATGCCGAAAATATCGTTGTCCAGACGGGTGATGACATCGGTGGGGCGAACTGTGCGGCGTAGGCGACGATACATGCTGATCAGGATTTCATTCTTTACTGATTCTCCCGTTTCATCTTCAATTTGATCGAGATTATTGAGCTTGATCATGGCCAGGCAGATGCCGCCATTGCGGGTAGAGGCTTCTTCCAGAATAGCGTCCAGTTCAGAGATCAGCATGCGTTCATTGCCCGCACCAGTTACTTCATCAATGAGTGCAGATTGCTGCAGGCGTTGAATGGTTTGTTCCATCTGACGTGAGGTTTCAAGAATGTCATTTTGCATCGCTGAGATACGAGCTGCGGCACTGACTCGTGCAGCCAGTTCGTGAGGGTTAGGCGGCTTACGCAGATAATCATCAACACCGTGTTCAAAGGCTTCCACCAGGTATTCGATACCTTCATTGGCGGTGAATAGAATAATGGACGTGTAAATACCTTTTTCTTCATCATTCTGACGAATGCAGTCGGTCAGTTCCAGACCATTCATTTCCGGCATCATCCAGTCGGCGAGTACCACATCGGCGGGTTTCTCTTCCAGCATTCGGAGGGCTTCATGGGCGCTATCAGCCAATCTGACTCCAGTATAGCCTGCTTTTTTTAGTGCTGACTTGACGACGATGCGGCTAAATTGCAGGTCGTCAACGATAATAATAGATAGATCTTTGTCGTTCATGGATGTTTTTCTTTTAATTGTTTACCCTTACTCATCAATGAGCGCAGGTTCGTATTACCCTAATAATAACGGCTTATTCTTAATATAACAAAGCTTTGGTTATTGTGTAGAAAATTAGCTCCAAACCTGACCAGATGTATCCGTCCAGCGATTAACGATGGCGCAAAATAATTCAGCCGTTTGTTTGGCGTCGTAAAGTGCTGAATGTGCCTGCTCGTTATCCCAGGGTAGGCCAGCGGCCTGAGCAGCCCGTGAAAGCACAGTTTGACCATAAGCCAGGCCGGATAGGCTGACCGTATCAAAAATGCTGAAAGGATGAAACGGGTTGCGGGCAACCTTGCACCTTGTTGCCGCAGCATTAATAAAATTCAGATCCATGATGGTGTTGTGGCCGACCATGATGGCGCGGTGGCAACCGTTCTTTTTCATGCATTTGCTGGAAAATTTAAACAGGCCACGAATGGCGTCATCTTCTGG
>JAGLQT010000153.1 GCA_023136715.1 Gammaproteobacteria bacterium
CAGCTGTATTCATTGTCGATACTGAGATGGCCTTCATCATCGATTTTTATATTGACCGCGCCAATTTCAAGCAGGGCGTCTTTATTTTGATCAAAGCCACCCGTTTCTACATCAACTACTACGGGCAGAAAGCCACGAAAGCGTTGGGACATCAGAGGCTTATCAGGATCCGGGATAGGCATTATTTAATCAGTTTCCAGTTAATTGTTTCACCGGACATCATCGGGATTAGCGTGTCGCCGCCAGCTAGCGGGTAGCTATCTGGAATCTGCCAGGGTGTTCTTTCTAGTGTGATGGTTTCGGTGTTGCGACTCAGGCCGTAAAAATCCGGGCCATTGAAGCTGGCAAAGGCTTCCAGTTTGTCGAGCGCATTTTGTTCTTCAAAAGCAGTCGCATACATTTCGATGGCTGCGTGTGCAGAGAAAATGCCGGCGCAGCCACAACTGTTTTCTTTTTTATCTTTGCTATGGGGGGCGCTGTCGGTGCCAAGGAAAAATTTCCTGTTACCTGAGGTTGCTGCGTGCAGCAAAGCCTGGCGGTGTTGCTCTCGCTTGAGCACGGGAAGACAGTAGTTGTGGGGGCGCATGCCGCCTTTGAACATGGCGTTTCTATTCAATAGCAAATGCTGCGGTGTAATAGTGGCACCAATAGTGAGGCCGGTATTGAGCACAAAATCAACTGCATCGGCGGTGGTGATATGCTCAAAGACGATTTTCAACCTGGGGAAGCGATTCATCAACGGCATCAGTACCTGATCGATAAAAGCTTTTTCACGATCAAAGACATCAATATCAGGGTCGGTGACCTCGCCATGAACCAGTAGCGGTAATCCCGCTTCCTGCATAGCGGCAAGTGCATCGTCACATTTTCTTATGTCGGTGACGCCGGCTGATGAGTTGGTGGTGGCACCTGCAGGGTAGAGTTTGACTGCTTTAACAAAGCAGCTTTTTTCTGCCAGAATGATTTCTTCAGCGCTGGTGTCATCAGTTAGATACAGCGTCATCAGTGGTTCAAATTGGCTGTCGCCAACAGCATTAACGATACGATCAACATATTCTACCGCCTGCTTAACGGTAGTGACCGGAGGCTGCAGGTTTGGCATGACAATCGCTCGTGCGAACTGTTTTGCGGTATAAGGTGCAACGTGGTTTAGCATGTCACCATCGCGGAGATGTACATGCCAGTCATCGGGTTGAGTAATTTGCATTTGATTCATGGTTTAGAGAACATTGTTATTCTTTGTATATTATGCACTAATGTGACTATGTCTGTTGCCCAAAAAATTATAATCATGCTGTTATTAAAGGCAGCGCCGCAGGATTTACCCTATTCAACAGGAGTAATGGGGCGGGTTATTTTTCTGTATTTGATCAGCGGCATTATGGTGATGAGTGATACGGTTGAACTATCATTGGCTATGGGGCAAATGCTGCTAAATATTTTAATTATATTGTTTTTCAGTTATGTGATTTTGTCTTCATTGAATCTAAAAGTGCGTTTTGTGCAGACAGTTACCGCATTGATCGGAACCGGTATTGTCTTTAATTTACTGGCCTGGCCTGTGTTGAGCTATAACGATATAGAACAGGCATCTGAATTGGCTCAACAATTATTTTTACTGGTGGTGTTGATGTTGGTAAGCTGGGAAGTACTGGTGACAGCGCATATTTTTCGTAACGCACTGAATACAAAAATGACTCAGGCGGTGATTTTGTCGATGGCACTATTTTTTGTTTCACTCACGCTTTCACAACTGGCTTTTCCGGAGTCTTCCTGATGCATATTCACATCCTCGGTATTTGTGGCACCTTTATGGGTGGCATTGCCGTGCTCGCCAGGCAGGCAGGGCACACCGTCAGTGGTTCGGATGAGAATGTCTATCCGCCCATGAGCACGCAGCTGGAAGAGCAGGGTATTACGCTCAGCGAAGGTTACAAACCGGAAAATATTCCTGCTGATGTCGATCAGGTGGTAGTCGGCAATGTGATGTCACGTGGTAATCCGGCGCTGGAGTTTGTCATGAACCGGAACTTGCCTTACACCTCGGGTCCGCAATGGCTGGCAGAGAATGTATTGAAAGATCGCTGGGTGCTGGCGGTTGCCGGAACACATGGAAAAACCACGACTTCATCGATGCTGGCCTGGATACTGCAATACGCAGGTATGGATCCCGGTTTTTTGATTGGCGGTGTACCGGGTAATTTTGGCCTGTCAGCACGATTTGGTAATGAGCCTTTCTTTGTTGTCGAAGCCGATGAATACGACACCGCCTTTTTCGACAAGCGTTCCAAGTTTGTTCACTATCGGCCACGCACGGTCATTCTCAATAATCTTGAATTTGATCACGCTGATATTTTTGAAAATCTGGATGCCATCAAAAAACAGTTTCACCATCTGGTGCGCACCGTGCCGGGGCGTGGTTTGCTGGTGGTCAATGGTGATGATGAAAATCTGGATGATGTCATGCAGCAGGGTTGCTGGTCACAGCGTGAAAATTTTTCACTGGATGGCGAGCAATGGTCGATCCGTAATTGTTCTGATGATGGAAAAAGTTTTGATGTTTATCTCGAAAGTAAACTCGAAGGTTCAGTGAACTGGGATATGAATGGTACGCACAATCGAATGAATGCACTTGCTGCAATTGCGGCAGCACGACACGCTGGTGTGCCAGTGACTCATGGCTGTGATGCGATGGCTGAATTCAAAGGCATTAAACGTCGCATGGAAATACGCGGCGTTGTGCGTGGTATTACTGTTTATGATGATTTCGCGCATCATCCAACGGCGATAGCAGAAACGCTGGCGGCGATGCAGGAAGTTAGCAAAGGTGGACGCGTGCTGGCTGTGCTGGAACCGCGTTCCAATACTATGCGTATGGGTGTGCATCAGGATAGCTTGATTAATTCTTTGCAGGCTGCGGATAAAATTTATTTGTACCAACCAGCGGGTATGGACTGGGCGTTGGATGAAGTTGCCAAACAATCGAAAAAGCCGGCGCAAGTTTTTGACGGGGTCGAAAAAATCATTCAGAAAATTTGCGCGGATGCCAGAGAAGGGGATCAGGTCATCATTATGAGTAATGGTGGTTTTGAATCCATCCACACCAAATTGTTAATCGCTTTAGAACAGTAGGTAGTTTGTATGTCCAGTAACACTTCATCACAAGTCACTATCGCGCTGGGTATAACCGGTGCCTCCGGTGTGCAATACAGTTTTCGATTGCTGGAGCAGTTAATAAAAGCGGACTGCAAAATTTATCTGATGATCAGCAAAGCTGCGCAAGTGGTGATTGGTATGGAAACAGATTTATCACTACCGGGACGCGTTGCGGAAATCCAAAAGTTTCTGACAGAAAAATATCAGGCTGCAGAAAACCAGTTGCAGGTATTTGGTGAGGATGAATGGACTTCACCTGTTGCCAGTGGTTCGAATCGCGTAAGTGCTATGGTGGTGTGTCCCTGTTCCATGGGCGCTTTATCGGCCATTGCCTGTGGGGCCAGCAATAATCTGCTGGAGCGTGCGGCGGATGTTATGTTGAAAGAGCGTAAGAAATTAATTATTGTGCCGCGTGAAACGCCGTATTCTGATATTCACCTTGAAAACATGCTCAAGCTATCGCGAATGGATGCAGTGATTGTAGATGCCAATCCCGGCTTTTATAACAAGCCTGAATCAGTTGATGATCTGGTGGATTTTGTTGTTGCGAAAATTTTGGACCAGTTAAATGTGGAGCATGGTTTGCAGCCTAAATGGGGTGAATAGCTAATCAGATTGCAGGTAGTGACTCGTGTTTCAATAAGTTAATAAATTCACCATATGGCACTGGCCGTGAGTACATATAGCCCTGTCCAAAATCACAGCCAAAACTATCCAGTTGCTGGCTTTCATTTTTTTCTTCAATGCCCTCGGCAATTATTTTCATATTCAGATTTTTTGCCAATAGTGAGATAGTGCGAACAATCTCCATACTACGTTCATTGCTGAACATGGCATTAACGAATGACTGGTCTATTTTAAGTGTATCGATTGGGAAACGGTGAAGATAACTAAAACTTGAATAACCCGTGCCAAAGTCATCAATGGCAATACTAAAGCCACTGTCTTTTAATTTATTCAAACTTATTTCTGCAAGTTCAGGATTAGACATGAGTATGCTTTCGGTAATTTCAAGTTTGATGCAGTCATTGCTGATGTCGGCATCTTTGACGGCGTTTTCTATATCATTCATGAATGATTCAGATTCAAATTGCACCGCGGACAGGTTGATGCTCATATAGATGTTTTGATGTTTTCTAAATTCCTGCACAGCACGACAGGCCTGTTCGGTAATCCATTTTCCCAGCGGAACGATCAGCCCTGTTTTCTCAGCAAGACTAATGAATTGATCTGGCGGGGTAAAACCCAGTGTTGGGCTATTCCAGCGGATTAGTGCTTCACAACCTGCAATGGTGCCCTGAGGAATATTAACAATGGGTTGGTAGTAGAGTTCAAATTCGTTGTTTTCCAG
>JAGLQT010000154.1 GCA_023136715.1 Gammaproteobacteria bacterium
TATTGCTTTATATGTCATGGCGCCGAAGGCAAGGGCGATGGCCCACTAGCCAAGAAGATAGGCGCGCCACCTGCAAATCTAACTGATGATACTCGCATGAGTAAAAGAACAGACAAAGACCTGATTCGTATTATAGAAGGTAGTGCACCACACGGGACAGTATCATCTGAAATGCCTGCCTGGCATGTTGCACTTTCTTATACGCAAATTCGTTCACTAGCTTCTTATGTACGTTATTTGCACAGAGGAAAAAATGGTCTTACTGGCAATCCTACTGCAGGCAAGAAAGTGTATGAGAACTCATGTGTTCAATGTCACGGTGAAGATGGTGAAGGTGATGGGGTTCTTACTCGTGTCTATTCTATGACCCCAGCTAATCATGCTGATGCCGAGCGTATGAATAAAATTAGCAATGAAAAGATGCGTACAATTATCACTAATGGTGGAGCCGGTGCTAGCCTGATGCCGGGCTGGGGAGGCATTCTAAGTAAGAATGAAATAGAAGATGTGATGAGTTATATACGTTTAATAGCTGCACATTAATAACATGTAGAAACTATAAAAGCCTATATTATGTAGGCCTATAGTGCTAATGCTAATATAAAGCCCGTTCACATCTGTGGATGGGCTTTTTTTATGACGATATTCTCCGCGATTCTTGTTCGGGTTTTCTTTTCTTTACGGCCTTATTTAGCTAAAATGAGCGGCCTTGCCTGTGATTTGTACAGGTATTCGATCGAAGCGGCAGCGAATGCCGGTTTCAGAATTAAAAAAGCCTGATACAGCTTGTTTTTATAGGGTTGTATGGGTGGTTTTGGATTAAATATGAGCTCAACATTGCAAGAACAAATCAAATTAGGCCTGCCCGAAAAACAGGGTTTGTACGACCCTGCGTTTGAAAAAGACAGCTGTGGCGTCGGCTTTGTAGCGCACATCAAGGGCGAGCCTAGCCATCAGATCGTTCTGGATGCTGACCATATGCTGCAACGCATGGAGCATCGTGGTGGTTGCGGCTGCGAGGCCAATACCGGTGATGGCGCGGGTATTCTTACCGGTATGCCGCATGAGTTCATGGTTAAAGTGGCACGTGATGATCTGGGTGAAATCCTGCCCGGTGTAGGTCGTTATGCCGCCGGTAACGTATTTTTCCCCAGAGATGAAAAACAGCGTGCTCATTGCAAGCAGGCCATCGAAAAAATAATTGAAGAACAAGGTCAGCGTTTGATTGGCTGGCGTGATTTGCCGGTTGATACTGATGGCGCTGATGTGGGTCCAACGGCGCGTAATTCACAACCACATATGGTGCAGCTGTTTATCGCCGCTGCTGAGGATTTGGCGGATACTGATTTTGAACGCCAGCTTTATGTGATCCGTAAGCGTTGTACCAATATGTTACGTGCTGATGAGTCTTTGAGTCAGCGCACTTTGTTTTACATCTGTTCGTTATCGCCCAGAATTATTATTTATAAAGGCATGTTGAATGCACTACAGGTAAAAGCATTCTTCCCTGATCTGGTCGATGAAGATTACAAAACTCATCTGGCGATGGTGCATTCACGTTTTAGTACCAATACCTTCCCGTCGTGGGACCGTGCCCAGCCCAACCGTTTTATGAGCCACAACGGCGAAATTAATACGCTGCTAGGTAACAAGAGCTGGATGACAGCTCGTCAGGGTATGGTTAGCAGTGAACTGTTCGGTGATGACATTGATCAGTTATTCCCAATTGCTGAAAATGACTGTTCTGATTCCGGTAACTTCGATAACGTACTTGAATTTTTGTTGATGTCCGGTCGCACTTTGCAGGAAGCTGTCATGATGATGGTGCCGGAAGCGTGGCAATCAGATACCAACATGGATGATGAGAAGAAAGCCTTCTATCGCTACAATTCAGCATTGATGGAGCCATGGGATGGTCCTGCTTCAATCGCTTTTACCGATGGTCATTACATCGGTGCAACGCTAGACCGAAATGGTCTGCGTCCCAGTCGTTATTACATTACACACGATGACCGTGTGATCATGGCTTCCGAAGTCGGTGTGATTGAAATTGAACCGAGCAATGTGAAATTTAAAGGACGTTTGCAACCAGGCAAAATGTTCCTGATCGATTTTGAAAAAGGCTGTCTGATTCCTGATGAAGAATTGAAAGCTGATTTTGCTTCACAGCGTCCTTACGGTGAATGGCTGGATAAGCAGGAAATAAAACTGGCTGAATTGTTGCCCAATAAAGAGCCCCACGGTTTTTATCCAGAGACCTTGTTGCCGCGTATGCAGTCCTTTGGTTATACCGTTGAAACCATGCAGTTTATGTTGCTACCACTGGTGCGTGAATTACGTGATCCGGTTGGTTCCATGGGTAACGACTCGGCGCTGGCCTGTTTGTCAGATCGTCCGCGTATGATTTACGACTACTTTAAACAGCTGTTTGCGCAGGTCACTAACCCACCCATCGATTCAATTCGTGAAGAAGTGGTGATGTCACTGGAGTGTTACATCGGCCCCGAAGCCAATCTTCTGGAAACCACAGAAAAGAATGTACATCGCCTTCGCGTGCCACACCCGATTCTGACTAACGAAGAACTGGCTGCGCTGAAACACATGAATCATCGCGGCTGGCGCACAATGACGATTGATATTACTTATGATCAATCAGAAGGCGCTGCTGGTTTAGAGAAATCACTGGACTCTATTTGTGCACAAGCATCACAGGCCATTGAAGACGGCTACAGTCTGATTGTTTTATCTGATCGTAACATTGGTCCTGAACGCGTACCTGTTAGCACATTGCTGGCAAGCAGCGCTGTGCATCATCACCTTGTACAAAATCAGCAACGTACACGTATTGGTATCGTTTTAGAAACTGGTGAAGCGCGTGAAGTACATCATCATTGTTTGTTGATCGGATACGGTGCGGATGCAATTAATCCTTACGTCGCTTTCGAATCTTTGTTCCAGTCCAAACGTGATGGTTTACTGGAAGAAAGCGAATACCCGAATGATGATTCCATCGTTGCCGATTACCGCAAAGGCGTAGCCAAGGGCATGCTCAAGGTGATGGCGAAGATGGGTATTTCAACCTTGCAGTCTTACAAAGGCGCGCAGATTTTTGAAGCCGTTGGTTTAGGCGAAGAAGTGGTCGCGCGTTGTTTCAAAGGCACAGCCAGTCGTATTAAAGGCGTTGGTTTTGACGTGCTGGCAGAAGAGTCTTTGCGTCGCCACGAAATTGGCTACCCCAGTCGTGAAGTTGTAACGATTCCGGTGCTGCCTAATCCCGGTGATTATCACTGGCGTTCTGGCGGTGAAACTCACATGTGGAATCCAGACACCATCGCCAATATCCAGCTGGCAGCGCGTACTAACGATAAAGATGCTTATAAAAGATTCGCGAAATTTTCCAATGAAGAAGCCACGCGTAAATCAACTTTGCGCGGCCTGTTAACGTTCAAGAAAGATGTTAACGGCGGCCCGATTTCTATCAACGAGGTTGAATCGGCAAAAGAAATTGTTAAACGTTTTGCGACCGGTGCGATGAGTTTCGGTTCAATTTCAGCAGAGAGTCACGAGTCAATGGCGATTGCGATGAATCGTCTCGGCGGTAAGTCGAACACCGGTGAAGGTGGTGAAGATGCGGAGCGTTTCGAGCCGATGGCCAATGGCGATTCAAAACGCTCAGCGATTAAGCAAATCGCCTCCGGTCGTTTTGGTGTCACCAACTGGTATCTGACCAACGCCGATGAATTACAGATTAAAGTCGCGCAGGGCGCGAAACCGGGTGAGGGTGGTGAATTGCCTGGTACCAAGGTCGATGACCATATCGCGAAACTGCGTCACTCAACACCGGGCGTGGGTTTGATTAGCCCGCCACCACATCATGATATTTATTCGATCGAGGATTTGTCGCAGCTGATCCATGATTTGAAAAACTCTAATCCATCAGCGCGTATCAGTGTGAAACTGGTTGCAGAAATTGGTGTCGGCACGATTGCTTCGGGTGTGGCTAAAGCCTTCTCTGATCACATTGTTATTGCTGGTCACGATGGTGGTACAGGTGCATCACCATTAACTTCAGTAAAACATGCAGGTTTGCCCTGGGAATTAGGTCTGGCTGAAACGCATCAGACCCTGGTGATGAACGATTTGCGTTCACGCGTCGTAGTGCAAACCGATGGTCAGTTAAAAACAGGGCGTGATATTGCGATGGCAGCTTTGTTGGGTGCTGAAGAATACGGTTTTGCAACCGCACCGCTGATTACTCTGGGTTGTATGATGATGCGTAAATGTCATCTCAATACCTGTCCGGTAGGTATCGCCACGCAGGACAAAGAACTGCGTAAGAAATTTAAAGGCAAGCCAGAACATGTGGTGAACTATTTGTTCATGGTCGCCGAAGAAATGCGCGAAATCATGGCTGAGCTTGGCTTCAGAACAGTCAATGAAATGATCGGTCGTGTTGATGTTTTAGAAACGGATATCGCAGTCGATCACTGGAAGATGAAAGGTATCGATCTTTCCATGATTTTAGCGGCTGCAGTTAAACCGCATGATGCAGTAGAAGTGTATAACACCATAAAGCAGGATCATGGTTTAGATAAAGCACTGGATAACCAGATTATCAAGCTGGCACAAGCCGCCATTCAAAATGGCGACAAGGTTGAGATGGAATTCCCCGTGGTTAATATTAATCGCGTTGTTGGTACCATGTTGTCGCACGAACTGGCAAAAGCACGTAAAGGTGTAGCGCTACCGGATAACACGGTTCATATTAAATTGAACGGTTCAGCCGGTCAGAGTTTAGGTGCCTGGTTGTACGAAGGTGTTACCATCGAACTCGAAGGCGATGCCAACGATTACGTGGGTAAAGGTTTATCCGGCGGTCGCATTATTGTTTATCCTCCGGGCAACAGCAGCTTTATCGCCGAAGAAAATATTATCGCCGGTAATGTTGTGCTGTATGGTGCGACCAGTGGTGAAGCTTATTTCCGCGGTATTGCAGCTGAGCGTTTCTGCGTACGTAACAGTGGCGCAACTACCGTTGTTGAAGGCGTCGGTGATCACGGTTGTGAATACATGACCGGTGGTCGTGTTGTCGTGCTCGGTGAAACAGGCCGCAACTTTGCTGCGGGTATGAGTGGTGGTGTTGCTTATATCTGGGATCATAAAGGTGAGTTTGAGAATAACTGTAATCCTGGCATGGTCGAGCTGGAAGATGTTGAAGCCGATGAAGATATTGATGAACTCAAAACTTTGATCGAAAATCATCTGAAATATACCGGTTCAACGGTTTCGCGCGGCATTCTGGAAAACTGGGATGAATCGTTAGGGCAGTTTATTAAAGTCATGCCAACCGACTACAAGCGCGTACTGGCTGAATTGAAAGAGCAGGATGCGGCGGCCTAAACACCGTTAGTTGATTGTCATCAGTAAAAAATAAATTTTAGAGAAGATGTAATGGGCAAACCTACTGGCTTTAAAGAATTTGAACGCAAAACCGAAGCGTATCGTGATGTCACGGTGAGGTTAGCTGATTACGGTGAAATTTTCTCCGGTTTGCACGATAAGGAACATTTGCAAACCCAGGGTGCACGTTGCATGGATTGTGGTGTGCCTTTTTGTCAGTCCAGTAATGGTTGCCCGGTTAGCAATTTAATTCCAGAATGGAATCATCTGGTTTATAGCGGGGACTGGCAGAATGCACTGGATCGTTTGCACAAAACGAATAACTTCCCTGAGTTTACTGGCCGTGTTTGTCCTGCACCCTGTGAAGGTTCCTGCGTACTGGGTATTACTAATCCCGCTGTGACGATTAAAAATATTGAACATGCAATTGTAGATCGCGGTTTTGAAGAAGGCTGGATTACAGCGCAGTGCCCTGAAGTTCGCACTGGTAAAAAAGTAGCAGTGGTGGGTTCTGGCCCTGCTGGTTTAGCTGCAGCGGCACAGTTAAATAAAGCGGGTCACTCGGTGACTGTTTATGAACGCGCTGATCGTATCGGTGGTCTGTTGATGTACGGCATCCCCAATATGAAGTTAGGTAAGGACGTGATTCAGCGTCGTGTAGATTTGTTGCACGCAGAAGGTATCGAGTTTGTGACCAATGCTGATGTCGGTGGTGAAGGTGAAAATGCCATCGATATTAAAAATCTGGTTAAAGAAAATGATGCCGTGTTGCTGGCGACGGGTGCGACCAAAGCGCGCGATATGGAAGTGCCGGGACGTGATTTAAAAGGTATTCATCTGGCGATGGATTTCCTGACCGCGAATACCAAAAGCTTGCTCGATTCCAATCTGGAAGATGGTAATTATATTTCCGCCAAAGATAAAAACGTCATTGTTATCGGCGGTGGTGATACCGGTACTGATTGTATTGGCACTTCAATTCGCCACGGTTGTGCATCGATTGAAAATTTTGAATTATTGCCGCAGCCTCCAGCAGAACGTGCCGAAGATAATCCATGGCCACTTTGGCCGCTGATCTATCGTGTTGATTATGGGCACGAAGAAGCTAAAGAAAGTTTCGGTCGTGATCCACGTGATTACTGCATTCTAACCAAAGAATTTGTTGGTGATGATGACGGCAACCTAAGCGGTGTTAAAACGGTTGAAGCAAAATGGAATAAGTCAGAAGACGGTCGCTGGAACATGGAAGAAGTGGCAGGTTCTGAAAAAATCTGGCCAGCTGATATGGTGATGTTGTCGATGGGCTTCACCGGCCCTGAACAATATGTCAGTGATGCACTGAATATTGATTATGATGAACGATCTAACTATAAAGCCGAATATGGTCAGTATAAAACCAGTGTAGAGGGTGTTTTCACTGCAGGTGATTGCCGTCGTGGTCAGTCACTGGTGGTTTGGGGTATCAATGAAGGTCGCGAAGCTGCTCGTGAAATCGATAGTTTCCTGATGGGAAGCAGTACCTTACCCTAAGGCGTCGAGTGCCAGCTTGTTGATATAGCTCTCTAAAACCTTGTCACTGCTCTTCTCAAATTCGAAAAACTCAAGGCCGATCATATATTCTTCCTGTGATAAACGTCGTGCAGAGATTATTCTGCATGAGGCATAAAATTTTTGCTTCTCATTAGTTGGGAACTTGGCGATCACTTTGATGGTTTTATGATCAAGAGAATAATTCTGTATACCTCGTGGTTCAATTTCGTTTGCAATCAGGCCATCACATTTGAACTGTATGCCATTGAGAGATATGTCGTATATTTGAACGGCTAGAATAGTTCCGTCCTGCAAAACAATATCGATGTCTAGTTCGGTCATGTATCGTACTACTTTTCGGCGTTCATTAGTCATAGGTATCATAGGGCTGCGTTTAAATATGATGATTTAAAATCACTTTAAATTGTAGTACATATAGAGTGAAATGTGGCTGATATATTAGAACGAGTATAAAGGTTATTTTGACATCAATTTTTGGTTTATTGATGATGAGCTCCCATCTGCAGGTAGAAGAGGCTGAGAGAGCGCATGGAAAAGTGCTGCCGAGAAATATTTGATGATATCCTCGGTTTTTTTCTGGTCTTTTATATGTATGATACGGCAGGTTAAAGCTATGATGATTCGTGCTGATAGGGTTGTTGCTGAAATGAATGAAATTTATACGGGGAGATTTTTTGATGTTTGAGGCTATTAATGTTCAGGAAATGATGGATGTCTACGTGATTCCATGGACGATTAACATCACCATGGCGATCATAATATTTGTAGTGGGTAAGTTTGCTATTGGTGTAGTCACCAGTTTGGTTCGCAAGCTGATGTCGAAGGCAAAGCTTGATAATATCCTGGTTGATTTTATTAGTTCGATAATCAAAACGATTTTATTATTGTTTGTTGTTATCGCATCTCTGAATCAGCTGGGTGTTGATACTACCTCGTTAATCGCTCTAATCGGTGCAGCTGGTCTTGCTATTGGTCTATCATTGCAGAGCACCTTGCAGAATCTAGCGGCCGGCGTGATGTTGATTATTTTTCGCCCATTTAAAGGTGGCGATTTTATAGATGCAGGCGGTGTGATGGGAACAGTAGAGAAGATAAATATCTTCAATACTGTTATGCGTACCGGTGATAACCGTGAAATCATCGTTCCCAATGGCTCTATCTACGGTGGCACAATCACCAATTACTCGGCGCGTGAAACAAGACGTGTCGACATGGTTTTTGGTATTGGATACAACGATGATTTACGCAAAGCCAAGGATATCATCAAGGGGATTCTGGATGCTGATGAACGAGTACTGAGTGATCCTGAGCCATTGGTGGCCGTGGCAGAGCTTGCTGATAGTAGCGTCAATTTTAATGTCCGGCCATGGTGCAAATCCGGTGATTACTGGGATATCTATTACGATACCCATGAAAACATCAAGCTAACATTTGAAGAAGCCGGTATTTCCATTCCATATCCGCAGATGGATGTGCATATGGATAAGGTTAATTAAGAGAGTGAAATTGAAAAAAATAAAATGAAAAGTAGAAGTATGAATTTTGTAAAAATTTTTAGTGCAGCCAGTCTTCTGGTTTTTTCATCAGCGAGTCTTGCTGATGAAGGGAAAAAATCACCATGGAAAAGTTCTGCTGAGCTTGGCTATGTGCATGTCTCTGGTAATACCAATACGGAAACGGTTAAAGCAGCTTTTGATATTTCGTACGAAGCTGATAGCTGGGCACATAAAGCGCATGCTGAAGCGCTGTCTTCTAAGAGTGAAACCACAGATGATACGGTTGTGCCGGAAGTGACAATGGAAGAACGTACTGCGGCAAAATGGCTGGTTTCAGCGCAATCGGATTACAAGTTCAAGGACTATGATTACTTTTACGGACTGTTGAGTTACGAGGACGATCGTTTTAGTGGTTTTGAGTATCAGGCAAAAATCGGTCTTGGTTATGGTCGTCGTGTAATACATACAGAAAATCATGAACTAAGGCTTGAAATCGGTCCTGGTTATCGCACATACAGACTTGAACAGGCGGCGCCCCCGGCTCTTGCTGAAGAGACGCGTGATGAAACATTGATACGTGCAAATGCCGGTTATACCTGGAAACTCTCAGAGACCTCAAAGTTTACAGAAGACCTAACCTATGAAGCCGGTGAAGATCAGGATGAATGGAAGTCGGTGACAGGTTTAACAGCAAAGATTAATAGTACATTAGCGATGAAGATATCACACACCGTTAAGCATCTGGAAGAGGTACCAGCTGGTAGTGAGAACTACGACAGAGAAACTGCCGTGACGCTGGTGTTTACCTTCTGATCAATTCTTTTATTCATTAATTGCAGTTACAAAAAAAACCGTGCAGGTATTTTCATGCATGGTTTTTTTATGGATTATTTAAAGCAGAGCCTGTGGCCCATTCTGGAATAATAGAGGCGTCAATTGAGAATATTTGCATGCCCCAGAAGTAAGTTACCAATGTAATCATAGTGATGGCGAGCAGGTTGATTATGAAGCCGGTTATAACCATGTCGCGTATCTTTAAATGGCCTGAAGCAAAAACAATGGCATTAGGTGGTGTTGCGACAGGCATCATGAATGCCATGGATGCAGATAGGGTTACCGGTAACATTAATAAGAGCGGGTTCAGTTCAATAGCTTTGGCGACAGAGGCAACTAGTGGCAACAGCATTTCTGCTGTGGCTGTATTGGATGTGACTTCGGTAAGAAATACAACCATGCCAGAGATGGCCGCAATGAGTGAAAGAATATTGGCATCTTGCAGACCAATAAATTGCTGGCCGATAAATTCTGATAGACCACTGGCAGTAAAGCCTTTGGCTAAAGCAAAGCCACCACCAAACAATAAAACAATTTTCCAGGGTAGCTCGCTGATAGTTTCAACATCAGCAATTTTTTTAAATTGTGCCTGGTTCTTTGTCGGAATTGCAAACAGGATTAAAGCTGAGGCAATAGCAACAGTGCCATCATTAATCAGGTTGGCATGTTCAAGCAGGCGTGACCAGCCAGGGATAATGAAATCGCCAAGAATAATATCTTTCCTGAATATCCAGCAGAAAGCAGTAGCCATAAAAACACTGGCAACGACTTTCTCTTCGAAGGACATCCGCTTCTTTTTTGTGTCGCTGACATTGTTATTATCAGACAGTGAAGGAAAATGACTTCCTGTATAACGCGAAGTAATGACGTACCAGGTTGTAAATAACATGCCTACCGAAATAGGCAGGGCAAACATTAACCATTGGGCAAAAGTAATTTCTGGTGCTGAAGGGAAGGTGATCTCAAAAATTCGTTGCATGGCCATGTTCGG
>JAGLQT010000155.1 GCA_023136715.1 Gammaproteobacteria bacterium
ATGTCCAATAATGCCGCTGAAAACCTTCTAGGCCATACAAAATTACGTCGTCACACTTATCTGAAACATATAGCTCCGCACTTACATGATCGTTTTATCGAATGGCAAAAGAGCGATGAAAAACCTCAACAAGCACCTATTCAACAAAGCCATGGCTTACCCGATATACAACCTGGCTTCAGCGATATCGAAAAAGATACTGACGCAAAAGGTTTGACGCTTGTTTTCCTGGAGGATGCCAGCCAGCTAAATCAGCGTTTCCAGCAAGTCAAACTAGCCTCTCTAGGGCGCCTTACCGCTAGCATCGCACATGAGATTCGAAACCCATTGGCAGCCATTCAGCATGCATCCCAACTACTGGACGAATCTATAAACGACCCAGCCAATCAAAAACTGGCACGCATTATCAGCTCACAAACCCAAAGACTCAACGGAGTCGTGAAAAACGTATTGCAATTATCCAAAAAACAAAACAGCACTCCCAATATTATTTATCTGAGCGACTGGCTAGAAGCATTCAAAAATGAATTTTGTCCCACACACAGAATGAATGAACAGCAAATAGAAATTACAGTCATTCCGGAAACGCTCACCATCACTTTTGACTCCGAGCAATTACACCAGATTTTCTGGAATCTATGCTCAAATTCGATTAATCATTCACGCATGGATTCTCAGCAGCTATTGATCAGCATCAACGGACAAATTTCTGAAGAAAGCCAACAACCCGTCATTGAAATTATGGACAATGGTCAAGGTATTGATGAAGCAATAGCACCTCACATTTTTGAGCCTTTTTACACGACAAGCACAGAAGGAACAGGCCTTGGCCTATATATCATTAAAGAAATCGTTGAAAATAATCGTGCTAAGATTGAGCTCATTAATCAGCAAGGAAAACATAACTGTTTCAGGATTCATTTCATGCAAGCTGATACGCAATCTAAAGACAAATTAAGTCAACAGGAATAACCAGGTACAAATGTCAGACAAACATGTACTTATCATTGATGATGAGCCAGATATCTGCGAACTGATCGAGATCACGCTCATGCGAATGGGATTTAAAACCAGCTCAGCCTACACGGTTGCAGAGGCATATTCCTTGCTTAAACAGAAAGATTTTGATCTTTGCCTCACTGATATGCGCCTGCCCGATGGTAATGGTGTTGAGCTGGTTCAGCACGTACAAACGCATTACCCCGCTTTACCCATTGCCGTAATCACCGCTCACGGCAATATGGAATCTGCCGTCAAAGCACTTAAAGCAGGAGCTTTTGACTTTGTCTCTAAACCTGTCGATATTCATGTTTTGCGCAACCTGGTTTCGTCAGCAACGAGATCAACCGCTAGTGAGCAAAACACCGGAAAAACAACAATTACTGGGCAATCCAACACAGTAAAACAACTACTCAAACATATCGAGAAACTTGCCCGAAGTCAGGCTCCCGTTTTTATTCATGGCGAGTCCGGTTCTGGCAAAGAACGCGTTGCCAAAATGATCCACGAACAGGGCAGCCGCGCTGATGCACCCTTTGTACCAGTGAACTGTGGAGCCATTCCAGCTGAACTCATGGAAAGTGAATTTTTTGGGCATATCAAGGGCAGTTTTACCGGCGCAAATGCCGATAAACAGGGTCTGTTTCAGGCCGCTGATGGCGGCACACTTTTCCTTGATGAGAT
>JAGLQT010000156.1 GCA_023136715.1 Gammaproteobacteria bacterium
GCCATTCAGGAAAAAGCCATTCGACCTGTGGGCACCTCGCACGAGATCCCGGTGGATGTCCGCATACTCAGCGCCAGCCACAAAGATCTTGCCGCACAGGTTAAAGAGGGACATTTTCGCGAAGACCTGTACTATCGAATCAATGTTATTGACCTATCTGTGCCCAGTCTCAGGGAACGCATTTCCGATATCCCTCTGCTCGTTGAACAGATACTGGCGTCTCTTGTCGACAAATCAGCATTGAAAACCGTTCCAGCAATAGATGAAAGCGCACTTTCGGCACTAACCGACTACCACTTCCCCGGCAATGTCCGCGAACTGGAGAACATTCTGGAAAGAGCCCTGGCGATGGCCGAGAATGATGTCATCACACTCGATGACCTGCACCTCAAACCCAGGCAGATGCTGGAGACAGAAGAAACAACGAACACTATAAATCTCGCAGGACAAGAAAAAAACACCATCATGCAGGCACTGGAAGAAAGTCGCTGGAACAAAACCGCCGCCGCAAAACGATTAGGCCTCAGCCTGAGACAGCTCCGATACCGTCTGGAGAAAATGAATATCAGTTAAACAGGCATGATCAACAAACAAATAAACATGCACCAATACAATCAATTCTTATTCACAGAAAAATGTATCACAAAAATGTCACATTCTTACAATAACGTCACATTTTTTCACATGCACATATCAACATAAAACCCATAACTCCTTGTTCTTTATAATATTGAAAAAAATCATAAAGCTGGCACAACAACTGCTTTATACATAGCAATCCCGTAAGAATGGGGTTTTAAATAAACAAAAATTACAACCCATTACACAATTCTTTACTTATTAAAGAGGAACTACCATGAAAAACTTGCCAAGAACTGCCATGAAACAAGTACAAAAAGGTTTCACCCTAATCGAATTAATGATCGTTGTTGCCATTATCGGTATCCTGGCCGCAATTGCAGTACCAGCTTATTCAGAATATGTTGCAACATCTAAAGGCGGCGCGTCTATGAAGGCCGTGGCCAGCTTCGTGACCAAACTCCAGGCTTGTATCCAGACAGATATTGGTTGCACCAGCCTTAACACTGAAGCCACTGGACAAGGCCTCACATTTACTGTAACCCCTGCTAAAGACACTGGAACTGTTATGGGATTTGATAATGACTGTAAAATTACAGCTACAGTAACAAATGTAGGCGCAACTACTTATGCCGCTACCAATGGCGCCGCTGGTTCAGCGACTGGTGCACAATGTCAGAAAGGTGCTGGCCTCTAATAAGGTCATCAGCGCTTAAAAAGAACCCCGCTTTATGCGGGGTTTTTTTTGCCCGGTTCAATCAGGTATAGCAATTGTCCAGCTTACATAAGCAGACACTACGGTTAACCGTATTAGACCGGGTTTGTCATACATCATAAAATTACTACCGTTAATACTATATACACACTAGACTACTAGGCAACTTCGGGTATATAGCTAAGATACTTAAACGGCTGTCTTATATCAGCTACTGTGTGAGGAATGTGACATGAAAAATAATTATTCTAATAGCGGGTTCTCGTTAATTGAACTCATGATTACAGTTGCTATTTTAGGATTTCTGGCTGCGATTGCGGTACCCTCGTTTTTCGAATACATCGAGAGCGCTGACGATAACACTGTAGCTAGAAATGCTACGGCTCTGGCCACTCTTGAAGAAATATACTATCAGGAGAATGACACCTATTTAGCGGGTTCTTATTCACCTGGCTCAGCAAGTGCTTTATCAGCCGCATTAGAATGGACACCTCATGGTGATAAGGATAAGTACAAATATGTTGTTACAGCGGGTACATGCGGTGATATTAAACGATGTTACACCGTTACCGTCACACTAATTGATGACACGTCCGTTTTCTTTTCGATATCAGGATAGCTAATTAGTGAAGCAACAATTTACTATATGGCATCCGAACACGGATACTGCCTAAATTTTATACGCAATAAATAACCCGGGAAACCGGGTTTTTTATTGCCTATAAAATTTACTGAATAAACCCTTAAACATGACAATTTAATCAGTTTTCGGCTATGCTTTACGAACATAAAACTTTGCTACGTTTTTCAACTAAAATACGTAACAAACCCTAAAACTATAGAATAACTAATTCGCTTATGTCTGCAGAACCACGACTCCAGGGTCTTTCACGCAAGCTCGTCAATGACAGACTGATTGATGAAGAAAAAGCCATCGAAGCTATAAAAGGCGCTCGCGAAGAAAAAATAACCTTTGCCCAATATCTGGTTAACAACAAGATATTATCGGCGAAAAAAATCGCCATGGAAGCCTCTGCAGAATTTGGCCTGCCTGTATTTGACTTAAATGCGTTAGATATGGAAGCAATTCCAAAAGATCTTGTCTCTGACAAACTGATTGAAAAACACCATGCACTGCCGCTATACAAACGTGGTAATCGCTTATATATCGGCATTTCTGACCCCACCAATCTGGCAGCGATTGATGACATCAAGTTCCAGACTGGCAGTAATACCGAAGCTGTACTCGTCGAAGTAGACAAACTTTCTAGGATCATCGAAAAAATGCTGGATGAAGATGACGGCATGGATGATATGATGGACGATGGACTCGAGGATCTTGAGTTTGACGAGACAGATGAAGATCAAAATAAAGATGTTGATGATTCAGCTATTGATGATACGCCCGTCGTTAAATTCATCAATAAAATGTTGCTCGACGCCATCAAAAAAGGCGCTTCCGATTTACACTTCGAGCCCTACGAAAAGAGATACCGTGTCCGTTTCCGCATTGATGGTGTGTTACGTGAGGTTGCTTCACCACCTGTTGCCCTAAACATGAAGCTGTGCGCCCGTCTGAAAGTCATGTCGAAAATGGATACCGCTGAACGTCGGGTTCCGCAAGATGGCCGTATCAAGCTAAAAATATCCAAAAATAAAGCCATCGATTTTCGTGTTAATACCTGTCCAACTCTGTTTGGTGAAAAAATTGTACTACGTATCCTTGATCCATCCAGTGCATCGCTAGGTATCGACATGCTGGGTTATGAGCCTGATCAAAAAGATCTGTACATGAATGCGCTGTCCAACCCCTATGGCATGATTCTGGTTACCGGCCCAACCGGTAGTGGTAAGACGGTATCGCTCTACACCGGCCTGAATATCCTGAATACAGAAGACACCAATATTTCAACCGCCGAGGATCCGGTGGAAATTAATCTGGAAGGTATTAATCAGGTCAATGTAAACGAAAAAGTCGGCATGACTTTTGAAGCGGCACTACGTGCCTTCCTGCGTCAGGATCCAGACATCATCATGGTGGGTGAGATTCGTGACCTGGCGACCGCTGAGATCGCCATCAAGGCGGCACAAACTGGTCATATGGTCATGTCTACCCTGCATACTAACGATGCCCCTCTAACTCTGGCCCGCCTGGTTAACATGGGTGTACCACCTTTTAATATTGCGGCTGCGGTCAATCTGATTATCGCTCAGCGTCTAGGACGTCGTTTATGTGAAAAATGCA